>JBMNOT010000123.1:0-6225 GCA_050943225.1 Christensenellales bacterium
GAAACTGCCGGTGATATTTGTCTGCGAGAACAACGGTTTCGGCATTTCGGTGCCGGTACAGCAGAGCACCTCGGTAAAAGATATCAGCGTGCGTGCGAAGGGCTACGATATACCGGGCGTGACGGTAGACGGCAACGATGTGTACGCGGTGTACGAAGCGGCTGAGAAAGCCATCGAGCGGGCGCGCAAGGGCCTGGGGCCGTCGCTGATCGAGGCCAAGACATATCGCTGGAAGGGCCACTGGACGGGCGATCCGGAAGTATACCGCACGCGTGAAGAAGTGGCGGCATGGATGGAGAAATGCCCCATCAAGCGTATGCGGGCGAAGATGCTGGAAGATGAGGTTGCTACCGAGGCTGAGCTTAATGCCATCGAGCAGCAGGCGAAGGCGGATGTGGAAGAGGCGGCTGAGTTTGCATTAAACAGCCCCGAACCGGATCCGGCAACCGTGATGGACAATGTGTATTACGAAGCGTAAGAGAGGGCTTGAATATGGCTATTAAAACATACGCACAGGCGATCAGGGACGTGCTCGCAGAAGAAATGCGCGCAGACGAGAGAGTGATGATAATGGGCGAGGATATCGCCGAGCAGGGCGGCATCTTCGGATGCACGCGCGGGTTGATAGACGAATTCGGCCCGAAACGCGTGAGGAACACGCCTATATCCGAAAACGCTTTTGTAGGCGCGGGCGTGGGCGCTGCCACTGCAGGTCTTCGGCCGGTGGTGGAATTGATGTATATGGACTTTACCTATGTGGCGATGGATCAGATTTTAAACCAGGCCGCCAAGATACGCTATATGTTCGGCGGCAAGGCGCGTGTGCCGCTCGTGATTCGCGGTCAGCAGGGCATTGGCCGCGGCAATGCGGGCCAGCACTCGCAGTCGGTGGAGGCGCTGTTCATGCACATTCCCGGCTTGAAGGTGGCGTGCCCGGCCACTCCGGCCGACGCAGCGGGTCTGCTCCGCACGGCGATACGCGATGACAACCCGGTGCTGTTCTTCGAGCACAAAGCGCTGTACGCCACCAAGGGCGAGGTGCCGGAGGATCCTCACTTTGCGATACCGTTCGGCAAGGCGAACATCGTGCGCGAAGGCACCGACGCCACCATCGTGACCAACCTGCTGTATGTGAGCCGGGTGATGGAAGCGGTGGAGGAGCTCGCGGCAGAGGGCATTTCCTGCGAAGTGATCGACCCGCGGACGCTGGTGCCGCTGGACATCGACACCATCGTGGAGTCCGTAAAGAAGACGGGACGCATCATTACCGTGCACGAAGCGCACGAGACGATGGGGTTTGGCACTGAAGTCGTTGCGGCGGTCTCGAAGCAGGCGTTCCGCTATCTGGACGCGCCGCCCGAAAGGCTGGGCGCGAAGATGTGCACGCTGCCGTTCAACCTGGGGCTGGAGACCGCGGTGATGCCCAGCAAAGACGATATCAAAGCGGCGGTCAAAAGAACGCTTCACCGATAGGAGCAAGATATGGCGAACAAAATCATAATGCCCAAGCAAGGGCTGCAGATGACGGAAGGCACCATCCTCTCTTGGCTGGTGAAAGAAGGCGGGAAAGTCGAAAAGGGTCAGCCGCTGTTTGAGATGGAGACGGATAAACTGACGATCACGATGGATTCCACTGAGAGCGGCACACTGCTCAAGATCGTGCGCGGCGAGGGCGAAACAGTGCCCATCACCGAGACGATCGCCATCGTGGGCGAGCCGGGGGAAGACATCTCCGGCCTGCTGGATGCTGCGCCGGAAAAACCGGCTGCGGATGTCCCGGCTGAAAAAACGGCGGCCGTGTCCGCAGCGCCTGCGGCTCAGGCGGATGAATCCGTACCGGAAGGCGGCCGCATATTCATCACGCCCCGGGCGAAGATGCGCGCGGAAGAGATGGGGATCGATTATACGATGATCCGGGGCACCGGTGAGGACGGCCTGATCGTCGAGCGCGACATTTTGGCGGCAAAGCCGGCTATCACGCCGCTCGCGAAAAAGATTGCCGAACTTTCCGGCGTGGACGTATCCGGCATCACCGGAACGGGTGCGCACGGCAAGATTGTCCGCGACGATATCGTGGCGGCAGCGAGAATAGCGCCGGCTGCGGAGCGCGGTACGACACTGATGCCGTTCAAGGGCATGCGCAAGGTGATCGCCGAGCGCATGGTGGAAAGCCTGCATACCGCGGCGCAGGCCACTCACCGCATCAGCGTGGACATGACCGAGGCGGTCAAAGTGCGCGAAGCGTTCATGAAGATGGATAAGAAGCTGTCATACAACGATATCGTGTCGTACGCTGTGGTGCGCGCGCTGAAGGATTACCCCATCGTGAATTCGGAGTTGACGGACGAAGGAATTGTCGTCAAGCACTTTGTGAACCTGGGCATCGCGGTCGCGGTGGAAAACGGCCTTATTGTGCCGGTAGTGAGGGACGCCGACCTCATGAGCCTGGAAGAGCTCAGCGCCGCCGCGAAAGCGCTGGCGGAGAAGGCTAAAAACGGCACACTGGGGCCGGACGAGTACAAAGGCGGCACGTTCACCATCTCCAACCTCGGCATGTTCGGGCTGGATTCCTTCGTGGCGATTATCAACAGGCCGGAGAGCGGCATCATCGCCGTGGGCCGCATCGCCAAGAAGCCGGTTGTGGATGAAAACGACGAGATTGTCGTACGCCCGATGATGGAACTGACGCTGACGTACGACCACCGCGTGGTGGACGGCGCGCCTGCGGCGCAGTTCCTGGCTCGGGTGAAAACATATCTTGAGCAGCCCTATCTGCTGCTGTAAGGAGAACATCCATGAGCAAGCATTATCAGGCGGCTGTGGTGGGCGGCGGCCCGGGCGGCTATGTGGCTGCGATACGTCTCGCCCAGCTGGGCATCAAAACAGTATTGATTGAAAAGGACAAACTGGGGGGTACCTGCTTAAACCGCGGGTGCATCCCCACAAAATCGCTGCTGCACAGCGCGGAAGTGTATAAGACGGTGCGCGAGGCGGAGAAATACGGCGTGACAGCGAAAGATGCGGCGTTCGACTACGCCAAAATCAGCGCGCGCAAGGACAGCATTGTGACCAAGCTGCGCAGGGGCATCGAGTCTCTGGAGAAGAAAGCCGGCGTGGACGTGATATACGGCGCGGCTTCCTTCGTGGATGCGCACACCCTGGCAGCGGGCGGCGATACGGTGACGGCGGACAGCATTATCATCGCGACGGGCACGGCACCCGCCCGCATTCCCATCCCGGGCATCGATTTGCCGGGCGTGATGGATTCGGACGCGGTGCTTTCGATGATGGAATGCCCCAAAAGCGTGGTCATCATCGGCGGGGGCGTCATCGGCGTGGAGTTCGCCACGCTGCTATCTGCGCTGGGCGTAAAAGTGTCCGTCGTTGAGATGATGGACGAAATACTGCCTACGGCAGATAAGGAGATTGCCGCGCTGATGCACAAAAAGCTGGTGAAGGAAGGCGTGAAGATATTCACCGGCGCGAAGGTGGAGAAGATAGAGCCGGGACTGACGGTGCATTTTAACCAAAACGGCAGTAAGAGCGTTTCGGGCGAGGCGGTTATCGTGGCGATCGGAAGGCGTCCGGTGACGGACGGGCTGATGCCGGAGAAGGCGGGCGTCAGCTTAAGCCGCGGCTTTGTCGTGGTGGACGAATACCTGCGCTCAAGTGTGCCGCATATATATGCGATCGGTGATGTGGCCGGGAAGGTGCAGCTGGCACATGTCGCCTCCGCACAGGGCCTTTTGGCAGCGCACAACATCGTCGGCGGGAACAAAAAGATGCGCTACGATATCATTCCGTCCTGCGTGTATTCCGAGCCGGAGATCGCCAGCATTGGCCTCACGGAAGAGCAGGCCCGAAAGGCACACAGCGTGAAAGTGGGCCGGTTCTCAACAGCGGCCAACGGGCGCTCGATGATCATGGGCGAAAGCGCCGGCCTTGTGAAGATCATCACCGAGGAGAAGACGGGCGAGATATTAGGTTGCCACATCATGGCGCCGCGCGCGACGGATATGATCGGCGAAGTGGCTGCCGCCATGCGCGCGGAGGGCACCATCGAGGAGCTGGCGGATACCATCCACGCCCATCCCACAGTGAGCGAGATGATTATGGAAGCGGCACATGACGTGGAGAAACTGTGCGTCCATCAGTAAGAGGATGAGCCTATGGATTTTTTGCTGGGATACGACAAGACACAGTTATCGCTGATAATACCCGACGAGAACGTGCTGGGCGTGCTGACGCCTAACCATGTGGAAGTCGGCCTGACAGGCGCAGACGAGGTAAAGCGCGCGCTTGCTGCGCCCATTGGAACGCCGAAGCTTTCCGAAATTGTGAAGCCGGGGGAGAAGATCGTCATCATCACCAGCGATATTACCCGGCCGGTGCCGACGGCAGTCATTCTGCCGCCGGTGCTGGACGAGATCGAGGCCGCCGGATGCAGCCTTGAAGACGTCTGTGTCGTATTCGCGCTGGGCAATCACCGGCCGCACACTGAGGAAGAGCGTAAAAAGCTGCTGGGGCAGGATGCCTACGGCCGCGTGAAATGCGTGGACCATGACAGGAGCGACTGTGTCCACCTGGGCTATACCAGGGCGGGAACGCCGGTGGATATATTCCGCCCCGTCGCGGAGGCGGATCGCGTGATCGCGATCGGCAACGTGGAATACCACTATTTCGCGGGATACTCCGGCGGTGCGAAAGCCATCATGCCGGGCGTGTCCACGCACGCCGCGATACAGGCGAACCACTCGATGATGGTGCTGGATACCGCGGTGGCGGGGCGCATCGAGGGCAACCCGCTGCGCGCGGATATAGACAGCGTCACGGAGTTTGTCCGGCTGGACTTCATCGTCAACGTCGTGCTGGACGAAAAGAAAAACATCATCTATGCGGCGGCAGGCCACCATATCAAGGCACACCGGCAGGCCTGCGCGTTTCTGGATAGGCTCTACAAGATACCTATTGCCGAGAAGGCGGATATCGTGGTGGTGTCAGCGGGCGGCTTCCCTAAGGACATTAACCTGTATCAGGCGCAGAAGGCGCTGGACAACGCCAAAAACGCCTGCAAGCCGGGCGGGACGATTATTCTGGCCGCTTCGTGCAAAGAGGGGCTGGGGGAAGAGGCGTTTGAACGCTGGATGACGCAGAGCGAAAGCCCCGAATTCATGGTGGAGGAGATTCAGCGCCGGTTTGAGCTGGGTGGGCATAAGGCTGCCGCCATCGCCATGGTGCTGCAGAACAAGAGTATCTATCTGGTATCCGACATGCCGGACAGCTTTGTCAGCAGCATATTCCTTATGCCGTTCGCTTCGCTGCAGGACGCGTTTGACGACGCATTTAAAAAGGCAGGGGAGAACGCCAAGTGCTATGTCATGCCCTATGGCGGCTCAACACTGCCGGATATTGTACCGTAGATAGCAATCTATACACATACAGCTATCGACAGACAACCCATCAACACATACCACCAAAAACCGGCTGCCGCTGCGGCGCCGTTTTTTGGTTTCACGCTTCAATGGATATAAAATCGAATTTTGTGACGTCAAACAGGCCCATATCCGTAAGCTTTATTTCCGGTATGACGGGCAGCGCCATGAAGCAAAGCTGCATCACCGGCTCCAGGTTTTCGCGTACGCCCAGCACATCCACAGACGTCCGGTGGATGCGGGTCAGCTTTTCGTCCACCCATTCGCCGCTCCTATCGCTCATCAGGCCCGCGATGGGCATGGGCAGGCTTTCGAGCACGTTTTGCTTGTGGACCAGCACAATGCCGCCGTCCTGCTCAATAAGGCGTTCCACTGCGTAAGCCATGTCGGCGTCGTTTGTGCCCACCACGATGATGTTATGGGAGTCGTGCGCGATGGAAAGCGCGATGGCGCCGCGCTTTAAGCCGTAGTCCTTCAGCAGCGCGACAGCCACGTTGCCGGTATTGTGGTGGCGCTCAATCACGGCGATTTTGACGATATCCCTGTCTGGGGCGTACACAAAGCAGCCGTTTTCGTCCCGGGTGATTTCCGCGATTTCGTTGCGCGTGACGATGCCGCCGGACATCATGGTGATGACGTGCGCCCTGCCGGAGTTCACCTTGAGTCTGAGCTTCTCGACAGAGAAATCCCGGACGCGGAAACGCCCCCTGACGGCGGAGATGTCGTGCTTGGTCACTTCGGGCAGGTAACGCCTATCCACGGCCACTTCCCGGCCTGCGATAAACACCCGTTG
>JBMNOT010000004.1:0-31817 GCA_050943225.1 Christensenellales bacterium
CACGATCAGCTTTCCACCTGAGAGCCCCTTGCCGAAGTAGTCGTTGCTGTCCCCCTCCAGCTCCAGCGTCAGCCCTTTAGGGATAAACGCTCCGAACGACTGGCCGCCGCTGCCAGTGCACTTTACCGTAAACGTGTCGTCAGACAGTGTGTTGCCGAACCTTCGCGTCACCTCGGCGCCGAACAGAGTGCCGAAAGTCCGGTCCGTGTTGGAGACCTTCATCTCTATCGCCTTCTTCTGCCCGGGCTCAAGGTTCTCTTTAAACTCTTCGAACAGAACTCTGGAGTCAGCCGTCTCCTCCAGCTTGAAGTCGTACACGTCGGAAGGTTCAAAATGCACGTTGGCCCCCTCGCCGTGATTCAGTATCAGCGACATATCCACCGAGTCCGCGCGCTTGTTTTTCAGGCCCTTGCGGGCAGTCAGAAGATCAGTCCTGCCGACCAGTTCGTCAACAGTCCTCACACCCAGCCTGGCCATGATCTCGCGCAGCTCCTGGGCGACAAACCGCATGAAGTTCATCACGTATTCAGGCTTGCCGCAGAAACGCTTGCGCAGCATCGGATTCTGGGTGGCCACGCCCACAGGGCAGGTGTCCAGATTGCACACGCGCATCATCAGGCAGCCTACGGTCACCAGCGGCGCGGTGGCAAACCCGAATTCTTCAGCGCCCAGCATCGCGGCTATCGCGACGTCGCGCCCCGTCATCAGCTTACCGTCGGTTTCCAGACGCACGCGGGTGCGCAGCCCGTTCTGGATAAGCGTCTGATGCGCTTCGGCCAGCCCCAGCTCCCAGGGCAGCCCCGCGTTGTGTATCGAGCTTTGCGGCGCAGCGCCGGTGCCCCCGTCGTACCCGGAGATCAGTATCACCTGAGCGCCGGCCTTGGCAACGCCGGCCGCAATCGTGCCCACGCCCGCTTCCGCCACCAGCTTGACAGAGATGTCCGCGTTGCAGTTGGCATTCTTTAGGTCGTAGATCAGCTGCGCTAGGTCCTCTATCGAATATATGTCGTGGTGCGGCGGCGGCGAAATCAAGCTCACGCCGGGCGTGGAATGCCTGGTTTTGGCTACCCAGGGGTACACCTTTTCGCCGGGAAGGTGCCCGCCTTCGCCCGGCTTGGCGCCCTGCGCCATCTTGATTTGTATCTCCCTGGCGCTGACCAGGTATTCGCTGGTCACGCCGAAACGGCCGGAAGCCACCTGCTTGATGGCGCTGTTGCGCTCCGTGCCCAGCCTCTCGGGCATTTCGCCGCCTTCGCCCGAGTTGGATTTGCCGCCCAGACGGTTCATCGCGATGGCCAGGCACTCGTGCGCTTCCTGCGATATCGAGCCGTACGACATCGCACCCGTCTTAAACCGCCTGACGATGCTCTCAACCGGCTCAACCTCTTCGATCGGGATACCGCCATCCTCCCGGTAAGCGAAATCCAGCAGCCCGCGCAGCGTATACGGCCTGTTTTCGTCGTCGATCATCCTGGTGTATTCCTTGAACCGCTGGTAATTGCCGGTCTGCGTTGCTTCGCGGAGCGCGATGATCGTGCGCGGGTTGTAAAGATGCTCTTCCTTGTCCTCGCCGATGCACATCTTGTGAATCCCCAGGCTGTCCATGCCCATGTCGTCCCGGCGCGTGGGCAGCGCAAACGCGCGGCTGTGCCGGTATCTCACGTCCTCATCAATCTCCTCGAGGCCGATGCCGCCCACGCGGCTGACGGTGTTGGTGAAATACTTGTCGATGACGCTGCGCTTGATGCCGACAGCCTCAAACAGCTTGGCGTTCTGGTACGACTGTACGGTGGATATGCCCATTTTCGAGGCGATGTGCACGATGCCCCGCAGTATCGCGGCGTTGTAATCCTCCACCGCCTTGTAGTAGTCCTTATCCAGCACGCCCGCTTCGACGCACTCTTTGATGCACTCGTGCGCGAGGTACGGGTTGACCGCACACGCGCCGTAGCCCAGCAGCGTCGCGAAATGGTGCACGTCCCGCGGCTCGCCGCTTTCCAGTATGATGGATACCGCTGTGCTCTTCCTCGTGCGCACGAAATACTGCTCCACCCCGGAGACCGCCAGCAGCGAAGGTATCGCCATACGGTTCTCGTCCACGCCGCGGTCGGAGAGCACGATGATATTGGCGCCGCCCCGGCAGGCCTGCTCGCACCTTAAGAAAAGGTCCTCCATCACCTGTTCCAGCGGCGTATTTTTATCGTACAGCAGCGAGACGGTTGCCGTTTTGAAACCCTCCCGCTTGATGCTTTTTATCTTCATCATGTCGGTGCCGGTCAGTATGGGATTGTGGATCTCCAAAACGGCACAGTTCTCGGGCTCTTCCTCCAGGATGTTGCCCGCCGATCCGGCATATACCGTGGTATCCGTGATGATTTTCTCCCTCAGCGAATCCAGCGGCGGGTTGGTCACCTGAGCAAAAAGCTGCTTGAAGTAGTTAAACAGCGGCTGCCGCTTCTCGGAAAGCACCGCGAGCGGAATGTCGATGCCCATGGAAGACGTGGACTCTTTGCCGTTGATAGCCATGGGCAGTATGGCGTTTTTCACCTCTTCATAGGTATAGCCGAACGCCTTGTAGAGTCTGGCGCGCTGCCTGTCCATATGATATTCCACGTTTTTATTGGGTATGGGCAAATCCTTCAGATTGACGACGTGCTGGAACACCCATTCGCCATACGGGTTGCGCGAGGCGTAGTATTCCTTGCAGTTCTCATCCAGCATCAGCGTGCCTTTAGCGGTATCCACCACCAGCATCCTGCCGGAATACAGGTGCCCCTTCTTCACTATCTTTTCGGGCGGGATGTCCAGCACGCCCACTTCGGACGACAGCACCAGCATGTCGTCGCTGGTGATGTAAAAGCGCGACGGCCGAAGGCCATTGCGGTCGATGATGGCGCCCACCTTCTCGCCGTCGGAGCACAGTATGGACGCGGGCCCGTCCCACGGCTCCATCATCGTCGAATAATAGTGGAAGCAATCCCGCCGACTGCGGCTGATGTTCACGTCATAGCGCCAGGGCTCAGGTATGACGACCATCATGGCGAGCGGCAGATCCATACCGTTCATCATCAGGAATTCCAGTGTGTTGTCCAGCATGGCCGAATCCGAACCGGAGAGATTGATTACCGGGAACACCTTGTTTATCTCATCTTTTAACACGGAGGAAGAAAACGCCGCCTCGCGCGCCAGCATCTTGTCGACGTTGCCGCGGATGGTGTTGATTTCGCCGTTATGGCAGATAAACCTGTTGGGATGCGAACGCTCCCAGGTCGGGTTGGTGTTGGTGGAGTAGCGGGAATGGACGAGCGCCAAAGCGGATTGGAAATCCTCGCTTTGAAGATCGTCATAGAAATCCCGCAGCTGCCGCACAAGGAACATGCCCTTGTACACGACCGTCCTGCTGGACAGGCTGACGACGTAAGTCTGGGCGCCCTCCTGGCTTTTCTCGAAAAGGCGGCGCGCGATATACAGCCGCCTGTCAAAAGGCAGCCCTTTTTCCACGCTGGCGGGTCGCGCGATAAAGCACTGCGCGATATGCGGCATGGTCGACCGCGCCCGCTGCCCCAGCGTATCGGGATTCGTCGGCATGTCTCTCCAGCCGAGGCATTGAAAGCCCTCACCTCGCACGATGGCTTCAAAAGCCGCCTTCGCCCGGTCGCGCTCGCCGGCATCCTGCGGGAAAAAGAACATGCCCACGCCGTAATCACCCGGTCCTCCGACGTTGATTCCGCATTCCGCCGCAGCCCGGCTGAAAAAGCTGTGCGAAACCTGCAGCATGATGCCGACGCCGTCTCCCGTTTCGCCGGTCGCGTCTTTACCTGCGCGGTGATCGAGATTTTCTATGACTTTCAGCGCATAGTCCACGATCTGGCGCGACTGCTTTCCTTTTATGTTGACGACGGACGCAATGCCGCACGCGTCATGTTCAAATTGCGGATCGTATAGCCCTTTTATTTGTCTTTCCATTCCAGAATCATCTCCCCGATACAAATTCCATACTCCCGGACTTGTCAGATCATAGCCGCTTACCTCATGCTGAAAAGCAGGTCGCCGTAACCCGGATACGGCCAATACTCCTTAGCAGTGATTTTTTCCAGCTCATCCGCAGCGGATCTGAGCTCGTTCATGGCCGGGATGACTTTACCGCTATAGTGCTTTGCCAGCTGCGCGACATCTTCGATACCGCCCGTCTGCCCCAGCACTTCTTTCAGCGACTTCACCTTGCCGTAAAGCGCTGCGGTCAGCCCGGATATCCGGCCCACAAGCTCCTCTTCATAGCTGCAGTCAGCGTCTGCCAGGAAAGTCTTTTTGGCGCGCGCCGTCTCCGAAAGCTCCTTGGCATAGGCGCACGCTGCGGGCAGTATATTCTGCATGGCCATCTCCAGCATCGTCAGCACCTCTATGTTCAGCACCTTGCAGTAGTTTTCCAGCACTATCTCATAGCGCGAACGCATCTCCTTCTCGCTGAACACCCCATGCGAAGTGAACAAATCGATGTTCTTCTTCGAGAGGAACAGCGGCAGGCAGTCCGGAGTGGATTTAAGGTTCAGCAGGCCGCGCCGTTCGGCCTCTTCCACCCACGCCTGGTCGTAGCCGTTGCCGTTGAAGATGATGCGCTTATGCTTTTTGATCGTGTCCCTGATCAGTTCGTCAAGCGCACTGTTCAAGTCCTCGGCGCCTTCCAACACATCGGCAAACTGTTTCAGCGCCTCCGCGACGATCGTGTTGAGCACGATATTGGGCCCGGATATCGACAGGCTGGAGCCCAGCATGCGGAACTCAAACTTGTTGCCCGTAAAGGCAAACGGAGAGGTCCGGTTCCGGTCGGTGTTGTCCTTTGCGAATCTCGGGAGAGCGTCCACGCCGATTTTGAGGTACTCTTTTGTCCGGCCGTTATATTCCGTGCCGTCCACGATAGACTCGAGTATGGTGTTGATTTCATCGCCCACAAATATCGATACAATCGCGGGCGGCGCCTCGTTCGCACCCAGGCGGTGGTCGTTGCCCGCGCTGGCCACCGAAATGCGCAGCAGATCCTGATACTCGTCGACCGCCTTCAGAATCGCGCACAGGAACAGCAGGAACTGCGCGTTCTTCATCGGCGTGTCGCCCGGCTCAAGCAGGTTAACGCCGGTATCCGTGGAGATTGACCAGTTGTTGTGCTTGCCGCTGCCATTGACGCCTGCGAACGGCTTTTCGTGCAGCAGGCAGACCAGATTGTGCCTCTTGGCAACCTTCTGCATCATCTCCATCATAAGCTGGTTATGGTCGGCAGCAATATTCGTGGTCGTGTAGATGGGCGCCAGCTCGTGCTGCGCAGGAGCCACCTCGTTGTGCTCCGTTTTGGCGAAAATGCCCAGCTTCCAGAGTTCCTCGTTCAGCTCCTTCATAAACGCCATCACCCGCGGCTTAATGGAGCCGAAGTAATGATCCTCCAGTTCCTGCCCTTTGGGCGGGTTGGTGCCGAACAGCGTTCTGCCGGTATAGATCAGGTCTTTGCGCTTGTCGTATACGTCCTTGTCGACGAGGAAATATTCCTGCTCGGGCCCCACGGTCGTCCGGACGAAACGCACCGAATCATTCCCGAACAGTTTCAGGATTCTCAGGGCTTGCTTGTTAAGCGCTTCCATCGAGCGCAGCAAAGGCGTCTTTTTATCCAGCACTTCGCCGCTGTACGAGCAGAATACCGACGGAATGCACAGCACTCCCTCCTTGATAAACGCATAGGAAGTGGGGTCCCATGCCGTATAGCCCCTGGCTTCAAAAGTCGAGCGGATTCCGCCCGAAGGAAAACTGGAAGCATCCGGCTCGCCCTGAATGAGCTCCTTGCCGGAAAACTCCATGATGATCTTCCCGTCTTTGGAAGGAGAAATAAAGCTGTCGTGCTTCTCAGCGGTAATGCCGGTCATCGGCTGGAACCAATGCGTAAAATGGGTCGCGCCGTGTTCAATCGCCCAGTTCTTCATCGCACTGGCAACTTCGTCAGCCACAGACGTATCCAGCTTCGTCCCGTTCTTTATGGTCTCCTGAAGCCGCTTATAAGCCTCCTTGGGCAGGTACTTCTTCATCGCGTCGTCGCCGAAAACCATCGAACCGAAAATTTCAGAAACTGTCTTCATAGCCATTAAACCCCTTCTTTTTTGGAATAAAAAACGGCAATGATGCAACAGAAATAACTTCTGCGACATCATTGCCGTTTTCAATTATTAATATATGCTTAAAATCACCGTTTGTCAATAATCAAACTTTAAATTTTGCAAGAATCGTTTTTTAAAGTTGCAAAAAACAGTTTATATTTGCTCTCTCGGCTGAAACTTTTTGTTGACAAACGAGTTTGAATACACGTACAATTACTGTAAATTATCCGGGCAAAGGCGTTCATCTGGTTGAGGGGCATAATAACCTTTGATGGACGTTTATTTTATGCTCTTGTACGAATGGATTTAGGCATTTTCCTTAAGGAAAGCGAATTCTCTGCGGAGGTGAAAAAGCGTTGTATACAAAAGAGGAAGTCCTCGCCTATGTGCAGGAAGAAGACGTCAAATTCATTAGGCTCGCCTTCTGTGACATTCTGGGCAGGCAGAAGAACATATCGATACTGGCCGACGAGCTGCGCAGGGCGTTTGAAGACGGCATATCATTTGACGCTTCGGCAATCGAAGGCTTCAGTTCGGTGGTCAAGTCCGATCTTTTCCTGTTCCCCGACCCGTCGACGCTGTCCGTACTGCCCTGGCGGCCCACCACCGGCAAAGTCGTCAGGATGTTCTGCGACATCAAGTACCCGGACGGCACGCAGTTTGAAAAAGACTGCCGGCATATATTGAAACAGGCAGTCAAAGCGGCCAGCGAAAAAGGCATTTCCTTAAATTTCGGCTCCGAATTTGAATTCTACCTGTTCAAGCTGGACGAAAACGGCGAACCTACCGAAATCCCCATCGACAACGCCACCTATATGGACATCGCTCCGGAAGACAGGGGCGAAAACATCCGCAGGGAAATCTGCCTCACTTTGCTCGACATGAATATCAAGCCCGAAAGCTCCCATCACGAAGAAGGGCCCGGGCAGAACGAGATCGTGTTTAATTACAGCGACCCGGTGACGGCGGCGGACAACGCGGCCACGTTCAAGATGGTCGTTAGAACCGTCGCGATGCGCAACGGCTTTTACGCCAATTTCATGCCCAAGCCGCTGCCCGGCAAGAGCGGCAACGGCATGCATATCAATATGTCCATCGAGAGCCAGGACGGCATCGACCACTCCGAAAGCTTCATGGCGGGCATACTTAAACACATCAGGGAAATCACGTTGTTCATGAACCCGTGCGAGAATTCATACATGCGGCTCGGGGAAAGGAAGGCTCCGAAATACATTACATGGTCGCCGGAAAACAGGTCTCAGCTCATCCGCGTTCCTGCCGCCACCGGCAAATACCGCCGAATTGAGCTCCGCTCGCCCGATCCCATGGCCAACCCGTATATCGCTTTTGCCCTGCTGATCCACGCCGGGCTGGACGGCATCAACAATAACCTTAAGGCGGCCGAGCCGATGAATATCGACCTGTTCACCGCCGACAAGAGTATCACGAGCAAGCTCGAGCAGCTGCCCGCAAGCCTTGCGGAAGCTGTCGAGCTAGCGAAAAACAGCGCATTTGTGAACTCCATTCTGCCGCGGGAATTTGTCGACCTGTATCTGTAATCCATGCTGCTTATCATTGAAAGGGGGGAATCCATGAGATGACAGAAAAGCCGCCTGTCAGCGTGCTTGTTGTTTCCGGTTCCCCTAAAGATTCCGCCAGCTTAATCGACATGCTGCCGCCCGCTCAGTTCTCGCCGGTGAGCAGCGCGTCCAACGCCAGCGAGGCCAAGCGCAGGCTGCTGGGCACGCCCTTTGATATCGTGATCATCAACACCCCCCTCAAAGACGAGTACGGCGTCGAGCTGGCTCTGGAAATCGCGAAAACGGGAACGACTGCCGTGCTGCTGTTTGTCCGGAACGACATGTACGAGCAGGTCGCCTATAAAGTGGAAGACTACGGGGTGCTAACCTTACAGAAGCCTGCTTCCAGGCAGGTCATTCTGCAGTCCATCAGAATCCTGGTGGCGCTTCAGGCCAAGCTCAAGGCCATGCAGGAGAAAGCGTCGGATCTACAGACCAAGATGGAAGAAATTCGCCTTGTCAACAGAGCCAAGCTGCTGCTGATGGAGAAGCTGAAGATGACGGAAGCCGAAGCGCACCGGTATATAGGCAAACAGGCGATGGACGCCTGCGTCAAACGCACCGTTATCGCCGAGGACATCATCAGAAAGTACGGCGATTAGCGCCTTGTCAAACCGGCGGCGTATTAAAAAAAGGCTGTACGCGTTATCAGCGCACAGCCAGATCCCCCATCAGTTTCATCCTGTATTCCTCATACTCTGCCGCGGCCTTCTTCTGGCTCAGCAGGCACGTATTTCTTAATTCGTTGTAATTCTCCACAGCCAGACGGGTAATTCTGCTGTCCAGGCTGCCGCTTTCGGACATCGTCAGAAGCGTATAAATGGCCTGCCGCTGGTCCATGCCTTTTCTGTATGGTCTGGTCTCGGTAATTGCCGTAAACACGTCCGCCACAGCCATGATTCTGGAGCCCAGCGACAGCTTCGACCCCTCGATACCGAACGGGTAATCCCTTCCGTTCATCCGCTCATGATGCAGGCACGCGATTTCGTTGACGGCCTTCAGCGGCTTTATCTGGTCCAGTCAAAAAAGGGACAGCTAAAAGCATTTTTCAATACGATGTTTAATTTTTCTTATCGTTTGGCATTTATCTGGGCCGCAGTGAACTCCCCAAAAAACCTTGTAATGCAAAACCACTCATGTTTTGACAAACACCGCACTGCGTATTACAATAACACGGGTTAGACGCTAAAGGAGAACGCATATGTTAGAAAAAAATGTAGACTTCGCTGTATATAGAAAGACAACGCCAACGAAAGACGGGTATTTTGGCACTTACGGAGGCGCTTATATTTCGCCTGAGCTGGCTGAGGAATTTGAGAAGATTTCGACAGCGTATCAGACCATATGCCAAAGCTCAAGGTTTATCAGTGAGCTCCGCAGAATCAGGAAGGAGTTCCAGGGACGCCCGACGCCGACGTATCATTGCGAAAGATTGTCAAATTCCATAGGGAATTGTCAGATATATCTGAAAAGGGAAGACCTGAACCATACCGGCGCGCATAAACTCAACCATTGCATGGGTGAAGGCCTGCTGGCTAAGTATCTGGGCAAGAAGAAGATCATTGCCGAGACGGGCGCAGGACAGCACGGCGTCGCATTGGCCACCGCCGCCGCTTTCTTCGGATTGGAATGCGACATCTATATGGGAGAAGTGGATATCGCCAAGCAGGCACCGAATGTGGCGAGGATGAAGCTGCTGGGCGCCAGGGTTATCCCGGTTTCCCATGGGCTGAAAACCCTGAAAGAGGCTATTGACGCTGCTTTTGAAGCTTATATGAAGGAGCATGAGACCGCCATGTACTGCATCGGTTCGGTTGTCGGCCCGCATCCTTTTCCGCTGATGGTTCGGGATTTCCAGATGGTTGTCGGGATAGAGGCCAGGGAGCAGTTCCTGGAGATGACGGGCAATCTTCCCGATGCTGTGGTGGCGTGCGTGGGCGGCGGCTCCAATGCGGCCGGCATGATGACGCCGTTTTTGAATGATCCCGTTGAGCTGTACGGCGTGGAGCCGCTGGGCAAGGGGACCGGCGTGGGGGAACACGCCGCCAGCCTGACGTACGGCACGGAAGGCATCATGCACGGGTTTAAGTCCATCATGCTGCAAAACGAAAAGGAGGGAGAGCCCGACCCCGTATATTCCGTTGCCAGCGGGCTGGATTACCCGTCTGTGGGGCCGGAGCACGCTTACCTGAGGGACTTGGGCCGGGTGAAATACGTGACCGCCTCCGATGACGAGGCGATAGACGCTTTCTTTGCGCTGTCCAGGCTGGAAGGCATCATTCCGGCGCTGGAGAGCGCTCACGCCGTCGCCTATGCGATGAAACTGGCCAGGGAGATGGGCACCGGATCCATATTGGTGAATTGCTCGGGCAGGGGCGATAAGGATCTGGATTTCGTTCTGGAACACTACGGAGACCGGCTGGACAAGTAAGCAACTGTATAGTCCAAAAACCCAGGTATGTGAACGGGGGCAACCATTCGCCCCCGTTTTTCCTTGACGTGCGCTTTTACGGCATGTAACTCCAAGTATAACTGATACGACATATTGAAGAAATCAATAATTCGTATACAAAATATTGTGGTTATTATATTGACATTGAGAGAAAAGGGAAATATAATAATCCAACACACAATTAATGCGAATAACTATCAAGAGGAAATTCCTATGGCGACGCAGATCAAGAAAAGAAACGGTGAAATCGTTAATTTTGACTTCCTGAAGATCAGAAACGCGATCAGCAAGGCAAACAATGCTGTGCAGGATGAGGCCATGGACGAGAACGCCCTGGATCTGCTGACGGCTCGGGTGGCCGGCCGGTTCGGTGCGGACGTGATTCCCACCGTGGAAGAAATACAGGACGTGGTGGAAGAGAACCTCATCAAAGCGGGTTACGCCAAGACAGCCAAGGCCTACATACTGTACCGCGCCGAGCATACCAAGATCCGGCAGGCTGAAGGCGACCTGATGGACATCTACAAGCAGCTTACGTACCGCGCTGCGAAGGAAGTGGACTTAAAGCGAGAGAACGCCAACATCGATGCGGACACCGCCATGGGCACCATGCTCAAATACGGCTCCGAGGGCTCCAAATATTTTGTCAATAACTATGTGCTGCCCAAGGACATTGCGGCGGCGCACATGGGCGGGGATATCCACATCCATGACCAGGATTTCTACATGCTGACCGAGACCTGCTGCCAGATCGATCTGCTCAAGCTTTTCAAAGGCGGTTTCTGCACGGGTCACGGCTATCTGCGCGAGCCCAACGACATTACCTCGTATGCCGCGCTGGCCTGTATCGCCATTCAGGCCAACCAGAACGAGATGCACGGCGGACAGAGCATCCCCAATTTCGACTACTGTATGGCGCCGGGCGTGAAAAAGACGTTCCGCAAGCTGTACGCCAAGGAGCTGTCCCGGTATCTTAAGGCTGCGCACGGCATGGAACCCGGCAGCTATAAAGCGGTTTACGAAGCCGCCCGTGCGGAGCTGGGCGATATCTCCATCGGCAGCGCGGACGAATACGGCAAAGGCATTGCAGCGTACCTCATAAACGAATTGGATTTGAGCGCGGAAGAGGCGGAGAAAGCGCACCGTTTCGCTGTTCAGTGCGCGCTGGATGACACCGACCGCAGGACATACCAGGCGATGGAGGCGCTGGTGCACAACCTCAACACCATGAACTCCCGCGCGGGCGCTCAGGTGCCGTTCAGCTCCATCAACTACGGCACCGATACCTCTCCCGAAGGGCGGATGGCGGTGCGCAACCTGCTGCTGGCCACCGAAGCCGGGCTGGGCAACGGGGAAACGCCCATATTCCCCGTCCAGATATTCAAGGTAAAAGAAGGGGTTAACTACAACCCGGGCGATCCCAATTACGATCTGTTCCGCCTGGCCATGCAGGTGAGCGCCAAGCGGCTGTTCCCTAACTTCAGCTTTCTGGACGCGCCCTTTAACCTGCAGTATTACAAGCCGGGCGATTACGATACCGAGGTCGCATACATGGGCTGCCGGACGCGCGTGATCGGCAATGTATACGACAGGAGCCGCGAAACCACCTGCGGCCGCGGCAACTTAAGCTTTACTTCCATCAACCTGCCGCGCCTCGGCATCGAGGCGAAGGGCGACATGAACCGGTTCTACCGCCTGCTGGACGACCGGATGGATCTGGTGATCCGCCAGCTGCTGCACCGTTTCAAGATACAGTGTTCCAAGAAGGTGTACAACTACCCGTTCCTGATGGGGCAGGGGGTGTGGATCGGCAGCGAAAAGCTGAAGCCCCAGGACAGCGTGGCGGAGGTGTTGAAGCACGGCACGCTGAGCGTCGGGTTTATCGGCCTGGCGGAATGCCTGACGGCGCTGACGGGCAAACATCACGGCGAGAGCGATGAGAGCCAGAAGCTGGGGCTGGAAATTATCGGCCACATGCGCCAGCGCCTGGACGAGGAATCCCAAAAGAGGGGGCTCAATTTCACGCTGCTGGCGACGCCGGCGGAAGGGCTTTCCGGCCGTTTCGTCAGGATCGACAGGCGTAAGTACGGCATCATTGAAGGTATTACCGACCGCGAGTACTACACCAACTCGTTCCATATACCCGTATATTGCCCCATCAAGGCGCACCGGAAGATAGCGCTGGAAGCTCCGTACCACGCGCTGTGCAACGCCGGGCATATCAGCTATGTGGAACTGGACGGCGACACCTCGCGCAATCTGGAGGCGTTTGATTCCGTGATCCGGTATATGAAGGAGTGCGGCATCGGCTACGGCTCGGTGAACCACCCGGTGGATCGCGACCCGGTCTGCGGCTACAACGGCATCATCGACGACGTGTGCCCGGGCTGCGGGCGCAGCGAAGCGGACGGCGGGCCGAAATTCGAGCGCATCCGGCGCATCACAGGCTATCTGGTGGGCACGATCGACCGGTGGAACAACGCCAAGCGCGCGGAGGAAGGGGACAGGGTCAAGCATGGCCTGTGAGGTAAGGATTGCGGGCATCGAGCCGGAATCCGTCGTGGACGGCGAAGGCATCCGCTACGTGGTGTTCGTCCAGGGATGTCCCCATCGCTGCCCCGGTTGCCATAACCCCGAAACGCATCCCTTCGACGGCGGAAGGGTGGCGGACATCGAGGAACTGTTTGCGGAGATATGCGAGAATCCCCTGCTTAAGGGAGTCACCTTCAGCGGGGGAGAGCCTTTCTGCCAGCCGAAGCCTTTGGCGGAACTGGCCCGGCGGGTGCACGGCATAGGGCTGGACGTGACGACGTATACCGGTTATCTGTACGAAGACCTGCTCAATATGCAGGACCCGGATGTGGCCGACCTTCTGGCGCAGACGGATACGCTGATTGACGGGCCGTTCATTCCGGAGGAGAGGGATTTGACGCTCTCCTTCAGGGGCAGCCGAAACCAGCGGATTTTTAAGTTGACAGGAAAGTAAGTATTGCATATAATAACGCATATCGGCAAGCATAGACGAGACGAGTTTGAGTGTAGTTGAGAAGAGACTGGCCAAACGGTAGAAGTGACTCGGTCAAGATTTCTTCTTGGACCGCTTTTTTTGTCCACATGCACCTGCTCCGAAAATCTATGCGGCAGATAAATAAGATTTTTCGGAGGGAAAAACATGAAGAAAAAGCTGTTAATCGTGGCGGCGCTGATAATAGCGCTGGTATTGGCTGTGGCCGGTTTTGCCGGATGCGCGCACGCGGCGCAGCCTTCAACGGCGGATGCGGACGCGGCGCCTTCTGCGGCGGCAAATGAGGACCCGGCGGCAATCGATTCTGACGAGCCTGAGCAGCTGGCGGACGGAAATATGTTCCGGATCGGCGTCACCCAGATAGCGGACCACCCGGCGCTGGACGTGTGCAGGCAGGGCGCGCTGGACAGGCTGGCGGAGCTGGGCTTCAGGGAAGGCGAAAACCTTAAGGTGGATTTCCGGAATGCGCAGAACGATATGTCGCTCGCGACCACCATCGCGCAGCAGTTCGCGGCCGACAAGGTGGACGTCATCCTCGCGATCGCGACGCCTTCCGCGCAGGCGGCCTATGCGGCCACGTCGGGCAGCATTCCGGTGGTGTTTTCCGCGGTGTCTGAGCCGGCGGCGGCTGACCTCGCCAACGCCGACGGAAGCAATCTCGCCGGCGTGACGGGCGCCAGCGACAAGCTGCCGGTGGAAGCGACGTTTGAGCTGATCAAAGCTTTAACGCCCGATGTGGTGAAGGTGGGCATACTGCACAACACGTCCGAGGTGAACAGCGACATGCAGCTGGCCGAGGCGAAGGAAAAAGCAGGCGCATACGGCCTAGAGATCGTGGATGTGGGCATCACCAGCACCAACGAGATTTCCAGCGCGCTGGATACCCTGCTGCCGCAGGTTGACGCGGTGATGAATCTGACGGATAATATGGTCGTATCGGCGCTGCCGCTCATCGTGCAGCGGTGCAATGAGGCGAAGATCCCGCTGTATGGCTCCGAGGACACGCAGGTTTCGGGCGGGGCGCTGGCCTCTGCGGGCGTGGACTACTATTCGCTCGGGAAGATGAACGGCGAAATGATTGCAAAGATACTGGAAGGCGCAAAGGCGGAAGATATTCCGATTGCGTCCGTCAAGGAGCCGATGCTGACGGTGAATGAAGACCAGCTTGCTCTGCTGGGGCTGACCGTGCCGGACAGCATCAAAGACCGCGTAACGATGGTGAAAACGGAATCGTAAACACAGGGAGATTGTTGCGTGCTGGATTTTTTACTGAGCAACATAGGGCAGGGGTTGATATACGCCCCGATGGTACTCGGGGTGTATATCACCTATTCCATACTGGATTTCCCCGACCTTTCGGTGGACGGTACGTTTCCGCTGGGCGCTGCGGTGACGGCCGTGTGCCTGCTGGCGGGCGTGGACCCGATCATTGCGCTGCTGCTGTCCATGCTGGCCGGCGCGCTGGCGGGCTTCATCACGGGCGCATTGCACGTTTACCTTAAGATTACCAACCTGCTGTGCGGCATACTGGTGATGACGGGGCTGTATTCCGTCAACCTCAGGATCATGGGCAAATCTAATATCGCGCTGCTCAAGGTCACAACGCTGTTCCCGTCTGACGTGGAAAACGGCACAACGCTCAACCTGCTGTACGCGCTGCTGATATCGCTGCTTATCATCGTCATCATTAAGGTTATTCTCGATCTCTACATGAAAACATACTCCGGCAAAGCGCTGCTGGCGGTGGGGGCGAGCGAGCAGCTGGTCACCACGCTGTCCATCAACACCGGCACGATGAAGATTGCCGGCCTGATGATCGCCAACGGCTTAACGGCGCTGTCCGGCGCGCTGATGGCGCAGTACCAGCGGTTCGCGGACCTGGGGATGGGCAGCGGCACTATGGTCGTCGGCCTGGCTGCCGTCATCATCGGGCGCACGGTTTTCAAACGGGTGCGGTTTATTGAGGGCAGCACCTCGGTGATATTCGGCGCGATTATCTACAAAATCGTGGTGGGGCTCGTGATGAGGCTGGGGCTGGATGCCGACTGGATGAAGCTGGCTACTGCGATGATATTCGTGCTGGTGATCATGCTGCAGCGCGTGACGGCATACAGGCAGAAAGCCTCCGTCCGGAAGGGAGGGGACAGCCGTGCTTGAGCTTTCCGGCATATACAAAACTTACGACCCCAACCTGCCGACTCAGACCGAGCTTTTTACCGGCCTTGATTACCATGTGGATAAGGGCGAATTCGTCAGCATCGTGGGCAGCAACGGTTCCGGCAAAACGACGCTGCTCAACATCATCGCGGGCACCGTGGACTGCGACCGCGGCACCATCCGTATCATGGGGCGCGACGTGACAAAGCTTAAAGAGCACCAGCGCGCCCGGCATATCGCCCGCGTGTTTCAGGACCCCAAGATAGGCACATGCCCCATTATGACGGTGGCGGAAAACCTCGCGATGGCGACCCGAAAAGGCAAAAGCTACGGCCTCAGCATTTGCCTGAAGAAAAAGGACAGGCAGCGTTTCCGGGATATGCTCAAGACGCTGGATATGAATCTGGAGGATAAGCTGGACGTGCTGGCGGGCCAGCTTTCGGGCGGGCAGCGGCAGGCGCTGGCTCTGCTGATGGCGACGGAATCGCGACCGGATTTGCTGCTGCTGGACGAACACACGGCGGCGCTGGATCCGCGCACCAGCGCGCACATCATGGAGCTGACGCGGAAAATCGTAACGGAGCGCGGCATTACCACGCTGATGGTGACGCATAATCTCGCGTACGCGCTGGGGTACGGTACGCGCTTGACGATGCTGCACGCGGGCAAGGTGTTGTTTGACTTTGGCGAAGAGCAGAAGAAGCAGCAGACGATAGACGGATTGATTGAAAAGTTTCATCAGGCGCAGGGCATTGTGAGCGATACCATGGTGTTCAGCTGACATAAGAGGCAAAAGAATTGGATTACAATGAAGCGCGGGCGTATATTCAGTCCGCAGTAAAATTCGGCTCTAAACTGGGCCTTGATACCATAACGGCGTTGTGCGCGCGCCTGGGCGACCCGCAGGATAAGCTGCCGTTTGTGCACGTGGCGGGCACCAACGGCAAGGGCAGCACCTGCGCCATGATATCGTCCATACTGCTAAAGGCCGGGCATAAGCCAGGGCTTTTTTTGTCGCCGCATATAGCGGAGCACCGCGACAGCCTGTTTGTTGGCGGCGAGATGATGCCGGAGACGGCGTTCGCGGAGACGATGACTGAAGTGAAGGCTGCTGCGGACGCGCTGGCACGGGAAGGCATAAATGCGACCGAGTTCGAGCTGCTCACCGCGGCGGCTTTTGTGTGGTTCTGCCGGAGCGGGTGCGGTATTGCGGTGCTGGAGACGGGGCTGGGCGGGCGGCTGGACGCCACCAATGTGGTCAAGACTACCCGGGTGAGCGTGATCACCGCCGTCACGATGGACCACATGCAGTATCTGGGCAATACGCTAAAGAAGATCGCGCGGGAGAAGTGCGGCATCATCAAGCCGGGCAGCGTGACGGTGAGCTGCGCGGACCAGCCGCAGGAAGCGCTGAGCGTGATTAAAGCGGCAGCGGAAGAGAGGGAAAACGATATCATCATTCCCGACCCCGGTCAGATAGGTTATAACGACCTTGGGCTTGACGGCATCAAGATTTGCTACCGGGGCATTGAGGCGCACCTGAAGCTTCCGGGGCGGCATCAGGCGGGCAACGCGGCGGCGGCCATTGAGGCGGCCCGTGCGCTGCGGGAACGGTACGGGTATCATATCTCCGATGATGCGATAAGGCTGGGGCTGGAAGCGGCGTACCTGCCCGCACGGCAGGAGGTGCTGTGCGGAAGGCCCCTGGTTCTGCTGGACGGCGCGCACAACCTGAAGGGCATGCAGGCGCTGGCTGAAACGGTGAAGGCGCACCTTAAGGGGCGGCGCACGGCGGTGGTGATGGGCATGCTGCGCGACAAACAGTATGACGAGTGCATCGGCATCATGGCGCGGCTGTGCGGCAAACTGTTTGCTGTCAGGCCGGATAACGCGCGCGCGCTGGCGGCGCAGGAGGTGGCACAGGCCGCGCGGGCGTATGGCTGCGACGCGGCGGCTTACGGCGACGCGGACGCGGCGGTGCGCGACGCGCTGGATTACTGCGGCCCGGAAGGCGCGGTGGTGATATGCGGTTCGCTCTACATGGCAAACAGGATGCGCCATGCAGTGGCGCGCTGCTGCTTTAAATAAGATGAAACAAAATAAGTCTTTGTCAAAACATGACGAGCGTGATATAATCTTGCCGGAACACAGAGTAGATATTGCGCGTTAAGTGTTAAAGGATGGGAAGTTGCCTTTAAACGAAAGACGTTTTCGTCTGCGGTGCAATATCGCATCCGCTGTGGTTCAAATTTATAGGATGTTACTGACCTCCTTTAATTTTGGCCAGCAGTGCTGTGCATTCCAATGAAAGGGGGTTTTTATTTTGAACGATAAGGTGTTTAAAATCGTCGCTTCCGGCGTGCTAATCGCGCTCAGCATTGCGCTGACGCGTTTGATGTCTGCCAACCTGATAATCGCGGGAGTGCCAGCCGTGCGGCTGGGGGTGGGCTTTGTGCCCATCATGATAGCCGGCGTGGTGCTGGGACCGTATTACGGCATGGGCGTGGGCGCAACGGCGGATTTGCTGGGTTTTCTGCTCTTTCCCATGGGCGTGTATTTTCCGCCCATCACGCTGACCAGCGCGCTGGTGGGGCTGTTGCCGCACCTGGTGTTCCGCATGCTGCCGCATGTAAGAGACTGGGTGCGCGTGGCGCTGGCGGTGACGCTGACGCAGATTGTATGCTCGATGGTGCTGCAGACGGCATGGCTGTCCATGCTGTACGGCGTGCCGTATGCTGAGATGTTCTACGCGCGCGCGGTGGCCGCGGCGGTGACGACGCCTGTGTACTGCGTGATCGTTCAGGCGGTGTTTGCCGGGCTGAAGAAGGCGGGGCTGGTTCGCACCTGACAAAAAACGAAGCCGCCACCGGCTCTGTATAGTTCGAAATGATAGAGGGAAATGCCTGGCTGCATTTCCCTTTGTTGCTGGCAAACGTTATTCACCGCTGGCTTGGTCGGCGTAATACTCGCGCGCCTTTTTCAGCATATAGGCGTACTTCTTGCGGGCTGCCTGCATGTCGTAGATCGCGAAATCCACGAGGTCGGGGTCGTCCACGTTGTCAAAGTAGTTCTCGGCGGCCTTGTACTCGGCATAGGCGCGCCTGACCTCTTCCGCAAACACATTGGCGTCCATATGGTCACCTCCGATCACATTGTTATGACCATTATCGCCAATTTGCGCTGTGAATATACTTTACCGCATGATATCAGTATTCCGTCCGGCCTTCCAGCGCGCGCACCAGCGTAACTTCGTCGGTGTATTCAAGGTCCGCGCCGATGGGCACGCCGTGTGCGATGCGCGTTATCTTTACGCCCAGCGGGCGGATGGTTTTGGCGATGTAGGCCGCCGTGGCGGTGCCCTGCACGTCCGGGTTGGTGGCGAGGATGACTTCGCTGACGTTGCCTTTCGCCAGCCGGTCGATGAGCGCCGCTATGCGGATATCGTCCGGGCCGACGCCGTCCATCGGCGATATCACGCCGTGCAGCACGTGGTAAACGCCCTTGTACTCGCGCGTCTTTTCGATGGCGAGCACGTCCTTGATGTCTGACACGACGCAGATCAAGGAAGTATCGCGCGAGGGGTCCGCACATACGCCGCAGCAGCTGTCGTCCCTGTCCATCAGGTTGCCGCAGACAGGGCAGAAAACGGCTTTTTCTTTGGCACCCACCAGGTCTTCCGCGAAGGATTTTACCTCATCCTCGCTCATGCCGATGACAAAGAAAGCCAGACGCTGGGCTGTTTTTGGCCCCACGCCGGGCAGGCGGGAAAACTGGTTGATAAGCCGCATAACCGGCTCGATGATCGGGCCCAAGGCTAGAACAAGCCCCCCAAATTCAGGCCGCCCGTGATGCTGCTCATCTTCTGCTGCATCAGCTCGTCGGCCTTGGACAGCGCTTCGTTGACCGCTGCGGTGATGAGGTCTTCCAGCATCTCGATATCATCCGGGTCTACAGCTTCGGGGGAAATACTGATGCCGAGTATCTTCTTCGCGCCGTTGGCGCGCACGGTGACTACGCCGCCGCCCGCCGTGGCTTCCACCTCGGCCGCTTCCACCTCAGCCTGTGCCGCGGCCATCTCCTCCTGCATCTTCTGGGCTTTGGCGAGCATGGAGTTCATGTTCATGCCGCCCATACCGCCCCCGCCAAAGGATTTTCTCTTTGCCATATATTAGTCCTCCTCTATGATCTCGATATTGTCCGGGCCGAAAATATCGGCGATATTAGGCCCTTCGCTGGGCGCTGCCGCCTGATGCGACGCAACGATTCTGACGATGAGCGGCCGGCCCGCTTGCTCCTCCAGCGCCTTGCTCACCACCGCAAGCGTCTTGTCCTGCCGCATGAACTCCGCCGCTATGCCGGAGCCTGCGCTGAACCTGATTTCGAACACATCGTCCGTGCAATGCACGTTTTCTGCTTGCTTCGCGTAGGGACATATGTGAAAAGCTGTTTTGCGCAGCACGCTGAGCGTCTTTTCCCATATGGCACCCGCTTCCTTGTCCGAAACGGCGGATACCGGCTCGGCTTTGCGGGCTTTGGCCCGCCGGGGAGGGGCCGGAGCCGCCGGAGGGGCTTCGGGCGCGGGACCATTTGCGGGGGCTGCGGGCACGGCTGCTGGCGGCCGTTCCTCCAGCGCGCGCAGCCGCGCCTCCAGCTTGCTGACGCGCGCAGCGTTGGATGCAGATGCGTCATCTTCCGGCGACATCAGCGCCATCACTGCCGTCTCCAGCACGATATCGGCGCGCAGGTTCTGGCGCATCTCGTATTCTTTCTGTATCAGTATGTTCAGCGCGCGGACGCACGCCGCCTTGCCGTATTTTTCGGCGAGCGCTTTCAGCTTCGCGTCGTCTTCGTCTGCATCGGCGCCGGCAGCCAGCCACATCATGCGGCGGAATATATCCGCGAGGTCTTTGATGAG
The DNA here is from genome assembly GCA_050943225.1 of Christensenellales bacterium. GTDB lineage: Bacteria > Bacillota > Clostridia > Christensenellales > SZUA-584 > SZUA-584. The sequence goes on from JBMNOT010000004.1 coordinate 20,267, forward strand.
TGCCCGCGTGTCCGCACCGGCGTCCAGCAGCGTTTTAAGGCAGGTGAGCGCGCCTTTCTCGTCGTACTCCGATATACGCGCGGCCAGATTGTAGAGCAGCCGCATGTCGCCGCTGCCCAGCGCCGCCGCGACGCTGGCGGCCGTGATGTTGCCAAAAGCGGCACACTGGTCGAGTATGGACAGCGCGTCGCGCATGCCGCCTTCCGCCGCCCGGGCGATGATCTTTAAGGCGCTGTCTTCGTAGACAAAGCCCTCGGCCTGCGCCACTTCAGCCAGCCGCCGCTGGATTGCCGAAGCGGGGATGCGCTGAAAATCGAAGCGCTGGCAGCGCGACAGTATGGTGGCGGGCAGCTTGTGCGGCTCGGTGGTGGCAAGTATGAATATAACGTGCGAGGGCGGCTCCTCCAGCGTCTTTAGCAGCGCATTGAACGCGCCCTTGGAGAGCATATGCACCTCGTCGATGATGTAGACCTTGTAAGCGCAGAAGGCGGGCAGCAGGTTGACGCGGTCGCGGATGTCGCGGATGTTGTCCACGCCGGTGTTGGACGCGGCGTCGATTTCCACGATGTCCACCGAGCCGTCTTCCGCTATGGCCCGGCAGGACTCGCATTCTCCGCAGGGCTCGGCACCCTGCCGGTTCTGGCAGTTGACGGCGCGCGCGAATATCTTCGCGAGGCTGGTCTTGCCGGTGCCGCGCGGTCCGGAAAACAGATATGCGTGCGCAATCTTGCCGTTTTCGATCTCGCCCGACAGCACCCGGGTGATCGGCTCCTGACCGACCACGTCGGCGAAACGCCTGGGCCGCCATGTGCGATAGAGCGCCCTGTAAGCCATGTGTTCCTCCCGTCTTCCGGGACCGCCGGCACATAGCCGGCGGGTGATATCAGCGCTTCTAATATAACACTGCCCGGCGCGCTTTGTCCATATTTCAGGACCGGCCTGTTTTCGGCCAGCGCCGTTTCCACAGCAAGCCAAAGCTGAACAAGCCGCGGAACATTGCGCTGCCGGCCTGCGTCTATAAGGTAAAAGATAAAGATTAAGATAAAAAGATTTAGGAGGACAGCATGAAAAAACATGGTCTCTGGATCATTGTCTTACTCACCGTTGCCGCGCTGCTGACCGCTTGCGGCGCATCTTTCCCCGTTGATCTGGTGTCGGCGGATAACGCGGTGGTGTTTATATCCAGCGACAGCGTGGCCGCCATCCAGGCCGGGACGGCGTACGGCGACATCATAACAAAGCTGGGCGCAACCCGGGACGAAGGCGTGGAAGGCACTCACACCGCGGTATACCTGGTGGACGGAAGCAGCTTTCTGTACCTGTCGTATAACAGGCTGACGGACAAGTGCCCGCAGTCCGGTGAGGAGCTGCTGGAGGGCTTGCAGAGCGCGCTGGGCATCCGCGGCGAGGTGACGGAAATCGAGCAGAGCGGAGGCGGCATCATGATGCTGGTGGAGGAGGATCCGCAAGCCGATATGCTGATGAAAGCTTATGTGCGCGTGGAAGGCACAACGGCTGTCGTCGGTAAGGACGGGGAATCAGCCAGCCCGGATGACGTCCGCGTCGGGGATATCGTGGAAGTGGTGTTTGACGGACCGGTGGCCGAATCGTACCCGCTGCAGGGCCGGGCGCTGTGCGTGAAAATCGTGAAATGACGCAATCGAATAGCGTATTAATGCGCGGCGAGGTCTTCTCACCGCGGCATTTTTCTGATATGCTGTGCGGTATAAATGTAAACTTTTCACGCGCCACTACCGAACTGTTTACAATTGTGTTATAATTCCTAAATAGAATCGTAACGATTGCCGCGCCTGGGAACGCTTTTTGTTTCCGGATACGGCGAGCAGAGGTAATGCGATTTGAAGCTGAGATTCATTGACCTGCGGATGTTCAAGCATATAGACTGGCTGCTGTTCGCCAACATCATGGTGCTGATACTGTTCAGCATGGTGGCGATTGCCAGCGCCACGTCCGAGCCGCTGGTGGAAGGCACCGGTTCGTTTTCCGCCGTGCTGAGGCAGCTGGATCTCGATTACGTGGTTCAGCAGCTGACGTGGTTGGCCGTGGGCTTGTTCGCGATGTTCGTGGTGCTGCTGCCCGATTATCACGCGATCGGTGAGTACTACAAATGGATATATGCTATCCTCATCATACTGCTGGTGGCGGTGCTTTTGTTCGGCAAGACGGTCAAAGGCACCAAGGGCTGGTTTCGTATCGGCAATTCCGGCTTTCAGCCCAGCGAGATCGGCAAGGTTGCGATCATCATACTGTTGGCGCGCATGATCTCCGACCGCACCAAGGGCAAGGACGGCGGCATCACCACGGTGAGAGAGCTGCTGCCCATTCTCGGCGCATTCCTTTTGCCTTTGGCGCTGATTATCGCCCAGCCCGACTTCGGCACCGCGATGGTATATGTGTTTACGTTCTTCACCATGCTGTTTCTGGCTCGCACCAGTTTTAAGCTGCTGCTCGGCATGGTGGGCTGCGTGTGCGCGGCGCTGCCGGCGGCGTGGCTGGTGCTGGCGGATTGGCAGAAAAACCGCATCTATTCGTTCCTGGGCATTCAAACGGAAGGCATGACGGCGCAGCAGGTGGCGGACAACGCGCGCCAAGCCAACCAGGCAAAGATTGCCATTGGTTCCGGCCAGCTCAGCGGCAAAGGCTTGTTCTCGATGGGCGGGGAGAGCCGGCTGTCGCATATCGCCGAAAAACATACCGACTTTATATTCGCTTCCACGGCCGAAGCGGTGGGCTTTATCGGCGCGATGATCATCATACTGCTGTATTTCGTGCTGATCATCCGCACGCTGTGGCTGGCCACCAAGGCAAAGGACGATTTCGGCTCGCTTATCATTGTGGGCGTACTGGCGATGACGTTGTTCCACATATTCGAAAACATTGGCATGAACGTGGGCGTGATGCCGATTACTGGTATCCCGCTGCCGTTTTTCAGCTACGGGGGGTCTAACCTGCTTACCAATATGATTGCGTACGGTCTGGTAATCAACGTGAGCATGCGACGACAACGGTGGAGCTTCAGCTAGCGCCGGAAAGGAAATAACCATGATGGAAGGGCAGAGCGTATTGGATCTGATCCGCCGTCGGACGTCCGTGCGGACGTATGACCCGCGCCCGGTGGAGCCGGAGAAGCTGGATAAGCTGAAAGCTTTCATGAACGCGGTGCAGAACCCGTTTGGCGCGGCGGTGCGCCTCGAGCTGGTAGAGGGCGCGTCGGGCAGACTGGGGACGTACGGCTTTATTCGGGGCGCGAAAACGTTTTTCGGCGGCTGTGTGAAAAAGGGCGGCATGGATTTGGAGGGCTTTGGCTATGCCTTCGAGCGGGCAGTGCTGTATGCCACCGCACTGGGCCTTGGCACCTGCTGGCTGGGCGGCACTTTCAAGCGCAGCGCGTTTGCTGAGAGGCTCAGGCCCGCGGATGAATATCTGCCCGCTGTGTCGCCGGTGGGGTATGCGTCTGAGAAGAAGTCGCTGACTGCAAAGGTGGTGGCTGCGGGGGCGGGCGCGCGCATGCGAAAACGCTTCGGCGAGGTGTTTTTCGACGGCGCGCTGGGCAGGCCGCTGGTACCGGACGACGGAGTGCTGACAACCTGCCTGGAGATGGTGCGCATCGGCCCGTCGGCGTCCAACAGGCAGCCGTGGCGCGTGATTGTGAAAGACGGCGCTATCCATTTCTACGCGCTGATCGACAGGCGCTACGCCGGCAACACGATGTACGGGTTTACGATGCAGCGCATTGACATGGGTATTGCGGCATGCCATTTCGAACTGAGCGCCCGGGAGCTGGGTTTGCCGGGCGGCTTCGTGGTGGACGACCCGCGTCTCATATCCGACGAGCAGGGCGCCGAAGGCTGGCGCTATTGCTTCACCTGGCGCTAAAATATGTTCTCCCAGCTTAAGCAGTCGATGCAGTAAATGTGGTCCAGGTAGAACAGCATCTCGTCCGTAAGCGACAGGGCGTGGGGTAGGGTGCTGTCGGTGCACAGTCCGGTCAGGCTGCGGGCTTTGGCGGAAATGGTATCCACTTCCTTGTGCTCAAAAAGCGCCTCATAGGTGCTTTTTTCCTGTTCCCACAGCGCGTCAAACTCGTCGGCTTTTTGCAGCGCCGCATCCGCGTCGCCCCGTTTAAGTGCCTCACGCACCTGTATAAGAGAATTCGTCAGCTCGTCAGTGGCGCATTTGATGTACACGCTTTGCCAGATTACGCCGCCTATCAGCAGCAGTACCAGCACAGCCAGCCCGATATTTTTACCCATTTTTCATGCGTCCCTTAAGCTGCTTGCCCTGATAGTCCTGAATGAATACGCTGCCAGTCTCGTCGCTGGTGGCGAGGAACACCGATTTAATATGCTTTATGCCCGTCGCTTTTAGCACCCGTTCCAGTTCCGGTTCGCTGTAGCCCAGCTTCTGCAGATTTTCCGGTTTGAGCTTGCCGTCCATGATGAGGTCGTAGCAAAAGCCGGGGTTTTCTGGTTTCAGCTTAATATCCTCGGGCTGCAGCGGGCGCTTTTCCGGCTTGAGCATGACGGACAGCTTGCCGTCGGTTTCCAGGACGGCGTAATGGACGTCGCTGATGTTCATCACATCCTTGGCGCGCAGCTGTTCCATGAGGTCATTGAGATTGTAGCCCATCTTTTTGAGCTCTTTATGCTGGATGACGCCCTTGTGGATGACGATGCTGGGCTTGCCCGAGAATAGCGCGCGCAGTTTGTCGCTTTTGAGAGAGGCAAACGTAATGGCGTTGTGCAGCACCAGCAACGTGATGATGGGCACAATGCCGTAGGTGATGGGTATACCCGCGCCCGCCATCGGCGTGGCCGCCACTTCCGCTATCATTACGGCGATCACGAAGTCAAAAGGCTGCAGCTGCCCGCTCTGGCGCTTGCCCATCAGCCGCATCACCAGCATGAGGAAGAAGTATATCACAAACGTTTTGACGATGACGTTCAGCATAGTGTTATTTTGAGCCGGCAGATGCAAAATATGTGTGCGCCGCCTGCGGCTGCTTATCGCATGATTGTGTTTTGGCCTGCCTGTGAGTATAATAGCCGTATGGCAGATGATGGAGAGGCGGCATGAGCGACAAAAGGGAGATACTCGCGAGGCTGGAAAAACATTATTTCGATGCGAGGCCGGGGCTTCATTACCGGAACGCGTTTGAGCTGCTGATGGCGACGATGCTGTCCGCGCAGACCACCGACAGGCAGGTGAATCTGGTCACGCATACGCTGTTTCAGGAGTGCCCGGACGCCAAAAGCATGCTGGCGCTGGGTCAGGAAGCGCTGGAGTCACGCATCAAAAGCTGCGGGTTTTACCGCACCAAAGCGGCGCACATGCTGGCCACCTGCCGGATACTGGTGGAGAAATACGGCGGCGAGGTGCCGCGGACGTTGGAGGAACTGAGCGCGCTGCCCGGCGTGGGCCGAAAAACTGCCAATGTGGTGCTCTCCAACGCGTTCGGCATACCCGCGCTTGCTGTGGATACGCATGTGTTTCGGGTAGCGAACCGGCTGGGGCTCGCGCGCGCGAAAAACGTGCTGGAGACGGAGAAACAACTGATGGAGGCGATCCCGCGGGATAAGTGGTCGGCGGCGCACCACTGGCTGATATGGCACGGGCGGCGGGTATGCGACGCGCGCAGGCCGAAGTGTCCGGGGTGTTTCCTAAACGATCTGTGCCCGTGGGGAGGGAAGACTGTTTAACCGATGTTTGTCGATAAAGCGAGGATATTCATAAAAGCGGGGGACGGCGGCGACGGCTGCGTCTCTTTCCGTAAGGAAAAGTATGTGAACGCCGGCGGACCGGACGGCGGCGACGGCGGCAACGGCGGCAATATCGTATTCGAAGTGGATCATTCGATGCGCACGCTGATGGACTTTGCCTATCAGCGCCGCTTTGAAGCTCAGCCGGGCGAACGCGGCAAAAAGAAGAACATGCGCGGTAAAAACGGCGAGAACCTCGTGATCCGCGTGCCGGCAGGCACCGTCATCCGCGACGACGAGACGGGCCGTGTGGCGGCGGACATGCGCGAGGGCCGGCGCGTGCTGCTGAAAGGCGGTGCAGGCGGCAAGGGCAATGCACGCTTTGTGACGCCCACGAGGCAGACACCGAACTTTGCGACGCCGGGCAAAAAGACCAAGGGACGGTTTGTGCGGCTGGAGCTGCTCTCAATCGCGGACGTGGGGCTTATTGGCTTTCCCAACGTGGGCAAATCCACGCTGCTGTCCGCAACCACCAGCGCCAAGCCCAAAATTGCCAACTACCATTTCACCACGCTGGTTCCGAATTTAGGCGTGGCGCGGCGGCATGTCCAGAGCTTTATTATCGCGGACATTCCGGGCCTCATTGAGGGCGCGTCGGGGGGCGCGGGCCTGGGCCATGACTTCCTGCGCCATGTGGAGCGCACGCGCATGCTGATTCATGTGCTGGACGTGTCTGGCTCTGAGGGGCGCGACGTGATTGAGGATTACGAGATCATCCGGCGGGAGCTGGCGAATTACTCGCAGGCGCTGGCCGAGAGGCCCGAAATTGTGGCGGCCAATAAAATGGACCTGCCGGACGCGGCGGAGAACGCGAAACGGCTGCGCGAATATTTAAAGCCGCGCGGTGTGGAAGTGTTTGAGATATCCGCGCAGACCGGCGAGGGAGTGGACGAACTGCTGGAAGCCACTTATCAGCTGCTGATGACGCTGCCTTTGCCCGAGCCGGTGCGCGAGGACGGCGTGGTGGAGGAATGGGCGCTTGAGAAGGACGACGAGGGCTTCGAGGTATACGTGCGGGACGGCGTGTACTATGTGGACGGCTCCGTCATCAAGGAGATCATGCTGCGCACCAACCCCAACGATCCCGACTCGATGCGGCACTTCCAGAAGCTGCTGATTGACTTCGGCGTCATCAAGGCGCTGCGCAAGGCGGGCGCAAAGACGGGCGACACGGTGTGCCTGGAAGGTATGGAATTCGATTTTGTCGACTAAAGAAAGGATATAACGTATGCTGACCAGCAAACAGCGCGCGGCGCTGAAATCGATGGCGAACAGCCTCGATACCATACTCTATATTGGCAAGTCCGGGGTGACGGACAACGTGGTGACGCAGGCTGACGAGGCGCTGCTGGCGCGCGAGCTTATCAAGGGCAGCGTGCAGCAAAACGCTCCCCTGACCGCCAAAGAGGCGATGGACGAGCTGGCCAAAGCCACGGAGGCCGAGCCGGTGGCGGCGACAGGCCGCAAGTTCGTGCTGTACCGCCCGAGGCCGGAAAACCCCACGATCCGCATATAGCTCGTGTATAAACTGCTGAGCATATCCGACGACCCGTGGACAATTGGGCGGCTGGGAGGGCCGGAGGCGGTAGCCGCGGCGATCCGGGAAAACGGATTCGACGGCATAGAGCTGATGCGCTGGCACGACCCGCTGCCGGTGCCCGGCGTGCGCGCAGTAGGGCGGCACATGCCGTATTGGCCCACCTGCCTGGATTTTTTGCGGGGCGACGAGCGGGAACTGCTGTGGCAATTCGACAGCATGGACAACGCCCGGCAGTATTACAGCGCGGCTTCGCGGGTGGATTTCGTGCGGCAGCGCCGGGCCGAGCTGGAGGAAGCGGCGGCGATGGGGGCAGAGTACGCCGTGTTTCATGTTGCCCACGCCCAGATGGAGCACTGCTATACCCGCCGGTTTACGTACACCGACGCCGAGATCGTGCAGGCGTTTGTGAACCTCATCAATGAGGTGATGGAAGGGTTTGGTGCTGGCGTGGCGCTGCTGTTTGAGAACCACTGGTTTCCCGGCCTGAAGCTGACCGACAGGGCGCCGGCGGAGGCTCTGATGGCAGGCATAAGCTACCCCCGCAAGGGTTTCGTGCTGGATATCAGCCACATGATGCTGGCCGAGGATGCAATAACCGAACCCGATGCGGTGGATGCAATACTGAAGAACGTCGAGCGCCTGGGCGATTTGGCAAAGAGTATCCGAGCGGTGCACCTAAACAGCGCGGCGGGCGCGCAGCCGCTGGACATGCGCTACCCTGCCGATGCGCCGTATGAGACGCGGCTGGCTGAGTCTTTCCGGTATGTGGGCAGCATGGACCCGCACAGGCCGTTCTTGCATGATGGCATCCGGCGAGTGATCGAGGCGGTGAATCCTGAATACCTCGTTTACGAACTGGTTTTTGATTCGGCGCAGCAATTATCGGATATCGTCAGAAAACAGGACAAAGCGCTTAAAGCACGCTGCCTGGCGAATCGAAACGCATAAAATCAGTTCTTGTCGCATAGCGGTTTTTGTGCTATCATGGCATTGTAAGTAATGGCAGGAGAATTGAGCCGTACCGAACTTTGTTTTGGTACGGCTTTTTGTTTTGAGAATTGCCGGGAAGGGGAGAGACATGATCTACGATGTGGCCATCGTGGGCGCGGGCGTGACGGGCGCGATGATCGCGCGGGAACTGGGAATGTATGATTTGTCCGTCTGCGTGGTGGAAGAGGAAGCCGACGTGGCCTCGGGCGCGAGCCGCGCCAACAGCGGCATCGTGCACGCGGGGTTTGACGCGGCGCCGGGCACCATGAAGGCGCGGATGAACAAGCGCGGCAACGAGATGATGCCGGAGGTAACGCGCGAGCTGGGCGTGCCGTTTGAGGAATGCGGCTCGCTGGTGGTGGCGTTCGGCCCGGAGGAAGAGAAGCGGCTGGAGATTCTGATGGAAAAGGCAGCGGCGAACGGCGTGCCGGTGGAGAGGATATCCGGCGACGAGGCGCGGCAGATGGAACCGGTGCTAAGCCGCGACATCACGGCGGCGCTGTGGGCGCCCACGGGCGGCATCGTGGACCCGTTCTCGCTGACCATCGGCGCGATGGAGAACGCGATGAGCAACGGTGTGACGCTGTATTTAAACAGCCGCGTAACCGCCATCATGCGGACGGACGGCGTATGGGAGCTGTTCGCAGGCGACCATCGCATCCGCGCGCACTGGCTCATTAACGCGGCGGGCGTATACGCGGACGACATTTCCCGCATGGCGGGCGGCGAGAACTTTCGCATCCACGCGCGGCGGGGCCAGTATGTGCTGTTCGACAAGAGCATGCCGGTGAGGACAAAAGCTGTGATATTCGGCGTGCCGTCCGACAAGGGCAAGGGCGTGCTGTTTTCGCCCACCGCGCATGTCAACATGATAGCGGGGCCCACCGCGGAGTTTGTGGATAAGGAGGATCACGATACCACGCGTGAAGGGCTTCAGAAAGCGCTGGCTGGCGTGAAGAGGTACGCGCCAGCGGTGGACGCCCGTTATGCCATCACGGTGTTTGCCGGGCTGCGCGCCATGCCGGAGACGCACGACTTTATCATTGAACGTTCGAAGAGCGTGCCGGGGCTTATCAACGTGGCGGGCATCGAATCCCCGGGACTGACGTCGTCCCCGGCCATCGCGGAATACGTGAAAGAACTGCTGGAAGAAGCGGGGGTGCGGCTTGTTTCGAAACCGGGCGCCAGCAGGATACGGCGGCCCATCGAGCGGTTTTCGGAATCTAAGCCCGAGCGGCAGCGGGAGCTGATTGCGATGGACAGGCGCTATGCCAACGTGGCATGCCGCTGCGAGCAGATTACTGAGGCGGAGATTGTGGAGAGCATTCACCGGCCCTGCGGCGCCAAGACGGTGGACGGCGTGCGGCTGCGCATCCGTGCGGGAGCCGGGCGCTGCCACGGCGGTTTCTGCATGCCGCGCGTGATGGCGATACTCGCGCGCGAGCTGGGGCGGGACCTCGATGAGATTACAAAGAGCGGAGCCGGCTCGTGGATACTGGACGGACGGACAAAGGGGGGAGCGCGATGAAGGCGGATGTGGTCGTCGTAGGGGCGGGCCCGGCAGGGCTGGCCGCGGCCATTTCGGCCAAGGAGAACGGCTCGGACAGCGTGGTGGTGATCGACCGCGAGGAGCGCCCGGGCGGCATATTGCGGCAGTGCATTCACAACGGCTTCGGCCTGCACATGTTCGGCGAGGAACTGACAGGGCCGGAGTACGCCGCGCGGTTTATCGACAGGGCAGGTGCGCTGGGCGTCCGCTTTCTGACCGAGACGATGGTGCTTAATATATCGCCGGGCCGCGTGGTGACTGCCGTGGGGCCGGAAATAGGCCTGGTCAATATCGAAGCGGGCGCGGTGGTGCTGGCGATGGGCTGCCGCGAGCGCAGCGCGGGCGCGCTGATGATTCCCGGCTCGCGGCCGTCCGGCGTGCTGACGGCGGGCACGGCGCAGTGGTTTGTCAACATAGAGGGGTATATGCCGGGTCACGAGGTGGTGATACTGGGCTCGGGCGATATCGGCCTGATTATGGCGCGGCGTATGACGCTGGAAGGTGCGCATGTTAAAATGGTGCTGGAACTGATGCCGTATTCCGGCGGCCTCACGCGCAATATCGTGCAATGCCTGGACGATTTTAATATTCCGCTGAAACTGTCCCACACGGTGACGCGGCTGCACGGGCGCAAGCGGCTTACCGGCGTGACCATCGCGGCGGTGGACGAGCATGGCGTTCCGATAAAGGAGAAGGAGGAATTCGTGCCGTGCGATACGCTGCTGCTCTCGGTGGGTTTGATACCGGAGAACGAGCTGTCGCGCGAAGCGGGCGTTGAGATCGACCCCACGACAAACGGGCCGGTGGTGGACAGCCGCCTGCAGACGTCGGTGTCCGGAATATTCGCATGCGGCAACGTGGTGCAGGTGCACGACCTGGTGGATTTTGTGACGGAGGAAGCGACAAGGGCGGGGCGCGCCGCGGCTCAGTTTTTGAGGGAAAAATCCGCCTGCGGCGGCTGGAAGACGACAGCGGGGCGGGGCGTGCGGTATGTGGTGCCGCAGACGCTATGCGACGACGGCCAAGACAAAACGCTGTTTTTCCGCGTAAACGGCGTATACCGCGACTGCGAGACGGCGGCGCGGTGCGGCGATAAGGTGGTGGCCCGCAGAAAGCGGCCCATCTGTACGCCTGGCGAAATGGAGCGGCTCACCGTAAAAGCCGCGGATATCTGTGGAGATATTACGGTGACGGTAGAGGGGGTTTGAAGCATGGAAAAGAGGAAGCTGACATGCGTCGTCTGCCCGCTGGGATGCGCCATCACGGCGGAGGTGGAAGGCGACAACATTTTGAATATATCCGGGGCGACGTGCAAACGCGGCGAGGCGTACGCCAAAACCGAGCTGACTGACCCGCGGCGCATGCTGACCACCACAATGCGCGTGAAAGGCGCGGGGCTGGTGCCGGTCAAGTCGTCCGAAGCGCTGCCCAAAGCGCTACTTTTGCCCAGCATGGAAGCCATCAACGCGGCAAGCGCCGAAGGCCCGGTTCAGCCGGGCGACGTGCTCATTGCGGACATACTGGACACCGGCGTGGATATCGTGGCGACAGATTGGGCATAACCGGCCAGAGTCAAACAGGATTAATTAGCGGCCCTTTTCGTCTTCTCGCAGCGTATTACGCGCAGCTGCGGACGGCGCACCGGTCGTTTCTTTTTGTCTTCCAGGTATTCATAGACAAACAATATGATGG
>JBMNOT010000124.1:0-6060 GCA_050943225.1 Christensenellales bacterium
CTGCTTATCGTTGTCCGCCACCGTCAGCAGCACCGCCCCCTTCTCATGGGGCAGCGACAGGCCGGACGCTGTCAGGCCCTTTAATACGGCCTCGCTGAAGTCCTCCGATATGCCCAGCACTTCGCCGGTGGACTTCATTTCAGGACCCAGGCTCACCTCCACATCGGTCAGCTTCTCGAATGAGAACACCGGCACTTTGACGGCGGTGATGCGCCGCTTCGGATACAGCCCCACACCGCAGCCCATGTCCTTAAGCTTCTCCCCCAGCGACGCGCGCACCGCAAGCGATACCACGGGTACGCCGGTCACCTTGGAAATATACGGCACAGTGCGGCTGGAGCGCGGATTTGCCTCGATCACATAGATCTGCCCGCCGGATATCACATATTGAATATTGACAACTCCTCTCACATCCAGTTCCAGAGCCAGTCGCCGCGTGATATCGATCAGTTCTTCCTGTTGCTTTTCCGTGATGCGCCGGGCAGGATACACGGATATCGAATCGCCGGAGTGCACGCCCGCGCGCTCAATGTGTTCCATGATACCGGGGATCAGCACGTCTTCCCCGTCGCAAACGGCGTCCACTTCCAGCTCCAGCCCGGTCATGTACTTGTCCACCAGCACCGGATGCTCCTGCTCGTAACGCCCTATGATGCGCATGAACTCGCGGATGTCGTCCTCGTTCCAGGCAATCTCCATACCCTGACCGCCCAGCACATACGAAGGCCGCACCAGCACCGGATAACCCAGAGACGCCGCGGTATCCACAGCCTGCTGCTCATTTGTCACCGTCGCGGCTTTAGGTCGGCGAATATCCAGCTTCTCCAGCAAGGCCTCGAATTCTTTGCGGTCCTCGGCGCAGTCGATGCTGGTCAGCGGCGTTCCGATGATGGGAAAGCCCATCTCCTGAACCACCTTTGCCAGTTTGATGGCGGTTTGTCCGCCGAACTGCACCACCACACCCACAGGCTGTTCCTGCTCCAGCACGTTTCCTACTTCTTCCGGCGTCAGTGGCTCGAAATACAGCCTGTCGGATGTGTCGAAATCTGTCGAAACCGTTTCGGGGTTGTTGTTGATGATGACGGTATCAAAGCCCGCTTTCTTCAGCGCCCAGACGCAGTGGACGCTGCAATAGTCGAACTCGATGCCCTGCCCGATGGGGCCGGAGCCCAGCACCACAACGGTCTTGTTAGGCGAACGCCTCGCCTCATTTTCCTCGTCGTAGGTGGAGTAGTAATACGGGCTGACGGCGTCGAACTCCGCGCCGCACGTATCCACCATCTTGAAAGTGGGCAGTATGCCAAGGCTCCTGCGCCTCTCGCGGATATCCTTTTCCGTTTGTCCGGTCAGCTGCGCAATGGCCGCATCCGAGAAGCCCATGCGTTTGGCTCGCCGCAGCGTCTCGTAATCCAGCGCGCGCTCGCCTTCCCGCGTAAAATGCTCCTCTAGCTGGGTGATGGCCTGAAGCCTGGCGAGATACCACGGGTCGATGCGCGTCATTTCGTGGATGCGCCGGACGGATACACCCTTTCTCAGCGCCGCCGCGATAAAGAATATGCGCTCGTCGTCCTGCTGGGCGATGCGCGCCAATAGTTGCTCTTCGTCCATGCCGGCCGCAAACGGAAACCGCAGGCTGTATAGATTAAGCTCCAGCGACCGCACCGCTTTCAAAAAGGCGCTCTCGAAGCTGGCGCCGATGGCCATAACTTCACCCGTCGCCTTCATGCGGGTGCCCAGCTGTTTGTTGGCCCTGGTAAACTTGTCGAACGGCCAGCGCGGGAATTTGACCACCACATAATCCAGCGTGGGCTCAAAGCACGCAAACGTCTTGCCCGTCACGCCGTTTGTGATCTCGTCAAGCCCATAGCCAATCGCGATTTTCGCAGCGATCTTGGCAATCGGATAGCCCGTCGCCTTGGACGCCAGCGCCGACGAGCGGCTGACCCGGGGATTCACCTCGATCACGTAATACCGCATGCTGTCGGTGTCCAGCGCGAACTGCACGTTGCAGCCGCCCTCAATTTTGAGCGCGTCGATGATTTTGAGCGCCGCAGTGCGCAGCAGCTGGTATTCGGCGTCCCGGAGCGTCTGCGACGGCGCCACCACGATGCTATCTCCCGTATGGATGCCCACCGGGTCGAGGTTCTCCATGTTGCAGACGGCGATGCAGTTGCCCTTGCCGTCCCGGATGACTTCGTACTCGATCTCCTTGTAGCCCGCAACGCTTTTCTCGATTAGCACCTCGCACACGCGGCTGGCGGCAAGCCCATCTTTGGTGATCTCCTCCAGCTCGGCGTCGCCCATCGCAATGCCGCCGCCCGTACCGCCCAGCGTATATGCCGGACGCACGATGAGCGGATAGCCGTGCTGCCTCGCAAAGTCCAGCGCCTGCTCGGGCGTTTTGGCGATGATGCTCTCGATGACCGGCTCGCCGATTTCGTCCATCAGCGCCTTAAACGCCTCGCGGTCCTCCGCCTTGTGGATGGATTCCACGCTGGTGCCCAAAAGCTTAACGCCCAGCTCGGCAAGCGCACCGCTTTCCGCCAGCTCCATCGCGAGGTTAAGCCCTGTCTGGCCGCCCAGCGTTGCGAGCATGCTGTCCGGCCTCTCCTTCAGTATGATGTTGCGAATCACCGGCACCGTCAGCGGCTCGATGTATACCTTATCCGCCATATCCGGGTCTGTCATGATGGTAGCCGGATTGGAGTTGACCAGCACCACCTCGATGCCTTCTTCGCGCAGCGCGCGGCAGGCCTGCGTGCCGGCGTAGTCGAACTCGGCGGCCTGCCCGATGACGATGGGTCCGGAGCCGATGACCAGCACTTTTTTAATATGCGGGTTTTTAGGCATGCTATCTCCTCATCCGGCTGATGAACTCGTCAAAGAGGTATGCGGTATCCTCCGGCCCCGGCGACGCCTCGGGGTGGAACTGTACCGTGAACGCATCGTACTCGTCGTAGCACACGCCTTCCACCGTGCCGTCGTTCCAGTTGCGGTGCGTTACCCGCGCGCCTCTGGGTAGCGAATCTTCCACGATGGTGTAGCCGTGGTTCTGCGATGTGATGTAAACCCGGTCTTTGCCGAGGTCCTTTACCGGATGGTTTGCGCCGCGATGGCCGTATTTGAGCTTCTCAGTATCGGCGCCCGCCGCAAGAGCCAGCAGCTGGTGCCCGAGGCAAATGCCAAATATCGGCTTTTTGCCGATCAGCTGCCGCACGTTGCTTACAACTTGAACGTTATCTTTGGGGTCTCCGGGGCCGTTGGTCAGCAGGATGCCGTCGCAGCCGTCCGAGAGAATCTCGTCTGCCGGCGTGTGAGCCGGATATACTGTCACCGCGCAGCCGCGTTTTTTTAGGCTGCGAATGATATTGCGCTTTAATCCAAAGTCCAGCACCGCCACCTCCAGATCTCCGTCGCAGTAACGGTATTTTTCCCTGCACGTCACAATGTCTACCGGCCGTTTGCAGGCGTGATTTTTCATCCGTTCGATCTGCTCGGCGGTGGGCTCGCCCTGCGTGATAATACCGCGCATCGTGCCCTTCTCGCGAATGATTCTGGTGAGGGCACGCGTGTCGATGCCGGAAAGCCCGCAGATGCCGTGCTGTTCCAGGTATTCGCTGAGCGGCCCCTGGCTTCGCCAGTTGGACGGCGTTTCACACACCTCGCGCACGATAAACCCGCTCACCTGCGGTTTCGCCGATTCCGGGTCTGTTTCGTTGACGCCGTAGTTGCCGATCAGCGGATACGTCATCGTCACGATCTGCCCGCAGTACGACGGGTCGGTCAGCACCTCCTGATAACCCGTCATGCCGGTGTTGAACACTACTTCGCCCACAACATCCACTTTGGCTCCAAAACTCTGACCCACAAAGCGCGTACCGTCCTCCAGTGTCAGTATCGCCATAGTGTTCCTCTTCCTTAAACTTTTAAATTCGCACCGATATAATATCGGGATTGGTCGGTTATAAAATGCCCGCGGCTTTGAAGGCAGCTTGCATCACCATGCAATGCCGCGCTTTTCCAGCGCCCGGCCGATATCCTGCTTCATGTCCAGCACAGCGGCCCGGGCCGCCTGCGGCGCTGACATCCCGGCATACTGCGGTTTCTTCCATGCCGTCAGTATCGCGCGGGATGAGTTGACCACCGCGCCCAGCCCATTTTCGTCAAAATTCACTGCAATATCGTCCGCGCCAGCCCCCTGCGCGCCGTAGCCCGGCACCAGAAAGAACGTATGCGGCAGCCGTTTGCGCAGCGACTCGGCCTCGGCGGGGTACGTTGCACCCACCACCGCGCCCACGCTGCTGTAGCCCGACGCACCGATGAGTTCCTGCCCCCAGGCGGCCACCTTATCCGCCACCGCCTCATAGAGTTTGATGCCGCCCACGTTCAGGTCCTGAAACTCGCCGCCCGACGGGTTGGACGTCTTTACCAGTACGAATATGCCCTTGCCAGTGTCCGCACAGCTGTCCAGGAACGGCCGGACGCCGTCGATGCCGAGGTACGCGTTGACGGTGATGAAGTCCGCTGCGCTTTTCTCGACATAGGCTCTGGCATACGCGCTTGCGGTGGAGCCGATGTCGTTGCGCTTTATGTCCGCGATGACGAGCAGCCCCTTATCCTTTGCGTACGCCATGGTGTCCAGAAAACAGCGCATGCCGTCCGGGCCGTACTGCTCGTAATAAGCGGCCTGTACCTTGACGGACGGAGCCACGTCTTGTATGGCGTCTATTATATCACAGTTGTAGCGAAACACACATGCCGCAATCGCGCTGTCCGACCGCTCTTTTGGCTGGTATTCGGCGGGCAGATGGGAAAGCTCGGTGTCCAGCCCCACGCACGTCGGGCACTTTGTGGCCCTGATGGCATCGCACAGTCTGTCTATCTGCATGATGCACCTCCGTCATACACGATTCTGCCGTCCACGATGGTATGCATCACCACGCCGCGCAGCGTCCACCCGATGAACGGCGTGTTTTTGCCGCACGAGACGATGTCCTCTTCACGAAGAGTATATGTGGCATCCATATCCGCAATAGTGATATCCGCCGGCGCGCCTTCCTGTATGACGCCGCCTTGCACGCCGATGATGCGGGCCGGGTTGACGGAAAACAGCCGCGCCAGCGTATCGGCATCGTCCGTAAGGTTGGTCACCGCGAGCGAGAACGCCGTTTCAAAGCCCGAGATGCCGGGAGCCGCCAGCGAAAACTCGACGTTTTTCTCGTCCTTGTGGTGCGGCGCGTGGTCCGTCGCGATGCAATCTATGGCGCCATCCAGCAGGCCCTGCTTAATCGCTTCCACGTCGTCCTGCGTGCGCAGCGGCGGATTCACCTTGGTACGCGCGTCATACGTGGTGCACGCGGAATCGTCCAGCGAGAAATAGTGCGGCGCCGTCTCACATGTCACCTTAACGCCGCGCGATTTGGCGTCGCGAATCATCCGGACGCCGCCTGCCGTGGACACGTGCTGGATGTGCACGTGCAGGTTCTCCGCCTCCGCGAGCAGCAAATCCCGCGCGATCATGGTCTCCTCGGCCACCCGCGATATGCCGGGCAGCCCAAGGACGGTCGAATGATAGCCCTCGTTCATCACGCCGCTGCCGCTGATGCTTATGTCCTCTTCATGCGCCATGATGAAGCGCCCGAAAGTAGCCGCATACCGCATGGCCGCACGCATCATGCCGCCGTCCGCAATCGGCTTGCCGTCGTCCGAAAACGCCACGCAGCCAATTTCGGCCAGTTCGCCCATCTCGGTGAGTTCCCTGCCCTCAAGGCCGCGCGTGGCCGCGCCCACAGGGTATACCTTGACGCTTCCGCGCCGCGCTTTCTCCAATACCAGCGCACATACCGCCGCGTTGTCCACAGGCGGCGTGGTGTTGGGCATGCAGCACACCGCAGTAAAGCCGCCCCTGGCTGCCGCCCGCGTGCCCGACGCGATATCTTCCTTATGCTCCTGCCCGGGCTCGCGCAGGTGGCAGTGCAGGTCGATAAAGCCGGGAAACACCGTCTTGCCCGCCGCATCGATCACCTTGTCCGCATCACCCAGGTTATGCCCAATAGCCTT
>JBMNOT010000152.1:0-5075 GCA_050943225.1 Christensenellales bacterium
GCCCCCCGGCGCGCATGTGATGATTGAACTTGTATACTTCAACGTAATCAATGACTGGAATTATATAAATTATTATAAAGCCTTGATTTGATTGCGGAGATGGTGTATTATGTATATATATAAAAAAATTACCACAAAAAATGCCAGGTAAGTTTATTTACAAAAACTGCATAATTAATACAGTTGTACAACTCGTGACTTTGAGCTAATGGTCATCAAAATTAAATTCATTTTACCATATAAAGAAGAGGGGTATTAGGTTTGATTCTAGTTTTTAAATGTTAATTAATTACTTGATGTGCTTGGGTAATACCTAATGATGCAGGGAAAAACAATCGCCAATTGTCGAGAAAACATAATAAAAATGTATTTTTAGCAAACAAGGAGATTGAAATGGGAACTTATAGAGAAAGCCTAGAAATCTCAACTTGGCAATGGCTTGAACTGTTGCAGGACAGCAGCGTTTTCAAAGATGATGATATTGCTTTTATGAAAACACTTTACAATTGTAGCGACTGCCGAGAAAGAGCTTCGGTACTCGCTGCGATTCTTGGCGTTTCTGGCCATTCGGTTTTGAATCTTCAATTAGGCAGACTTGGGAAAAGAATAATTAACAAACTGCCAAGTGTTAAATTTCCAACTAGGGAAGACGGAACTGTGCGGTATTGGCATATTCCGTTTTGGGGTGAAGATGCTGAAGTAAAAGGGAAATACTACTGGCAACTGCGTCCGGAATTAAAGGACGCCCTTGAAATACTGTTTGCTTCAAAAAAATCCATGCAAAAGTTTGAGGAAAATATTTCAATAGCAGAGGAAATACCTGAGGAAGGATTAAAAAATTTGAATGAAGGTGCTAAAAAGCAAATTACTGTAAATGCATATGAACGTAATCAAAAAGCAAGACAGTTGTGTGTACAAAAATTTGGCTATAAATGTTGTGTGTGTGGATTTGACTTTGAGGAGTTTTATGGCGATATTGGGATTAGGTATATTCATGTACATCATATTAAACCATTAAACGAGATTAGTAAAGAATATATCGTTGACCCTTTTAATGATTTAAGACCAATATGTCCGAACTGCCATTCCATGTTGCATAAAGCAAATATTACGATTGAAAACTTAAAAGATATGATTACGAAGAAACGCAACATAAGTCTTTGAGAGGACAAAGCTATTCTTGATTCAATGAGTGACAATGCTTTAATTCATATCTTACTTTCAAATACGATTATCCATACTGGATAATTCATGCAGCTTGTTGAATTTGGGCTTGAGTTTAAGTGCATTTGCCTAGCTCCCAAAATACCGACACCGCATACAAATCGATACAGATACAGAAAAGCCAAGGCGCGGCTGCCCTGGCTTTTCTATTTATGAATGGGGGAACAAGCTCCGTCAGGCCGAGCCGGCATTGAACGTCGTTTTGCCGATGCCCTCGGGACCCATCGCCAGATAACCGCCGTCCACGGCAAGATCCGTTCCGGTGATGAATGACGCGTCGTCGCTGAGCAGGAACAGCGCGGGGCCGGCGACCTCTATCGGCTGGCCGATGCGCTCCAGCATGTGGCATTCTCCCCAGATGGGGCCCCATTTTTCGTAGCCGCCGCCTGCCATCTCCGCCGATTTTTCCACCTCTTTGGTCCATATCCAGCCCGGGCTGATGCTGTTCACGCGGATGTTGTATTTCGCGAGGTCCAGCGCCTGGCAGCGGGTCAGCATATGCACCGCGCCCTTGGCCGCGTTGTACGTCCAGCGTCTGATCTGCGCGATGTGCGCGGATATGCTGGAGATGTTCACCACTGAGCCGCCGCCCTGGCGGATCATCGCGGGCGCGCAGAACTGTACCATGCGCGCGTATCCCACCGGGCCGACAAAAAAGCTGCGTTCCCAGTCTTTCGCTGTGGCGTCCAGAGCCTTGGCGGTGAACGAAAAAGCGTTGTTGACAAGATGGTCCACCCGGCCCCATCTTTGCAGCGTCTTATCCACTATTTCCTTGCAGAATTCTTCGCTTTGCATGTCCCCCTGGCAGAAGAGGACATCGTACCCCTGCGACCTCAGGGATTGCTCGAGGTCTTTGCCGCTGTCGCTCATGTCGGAAAAGCACACTGCGGCGCCCTCTCG
Organism: Christensenellales bacterium; assembly: GCA_050943225.1. GTDB lineage: Bacteria > Bacillota > Clostridia > Christensenellales > SZUA-584 > SZUA-584. Next base: position 2,125 of record JBMNOT010000152.1, read on the forward strand.
GCACAGCTCTTCCATAATGGCCCGGCCGATACCTGCGGCTCCGCCCGTGACGATGGCGACCTTGCCCTTGAACCTGCCGTCCCAGACTTTTCTTTCCATCATGGTTACCTCCTGCTCCGGCCTTTGGTTTAGGTTGTTTATACGATATGTGTAACATAAAAAATGGCAGTCGAAAATGATACAGATTTAAGATTCTTATGACTTTGCCCTGCCGTGGATAGCGGAACGGGAAATGAATTCCCTCAGCCGGATCCGGGGGAATGCTTTATGCTCGGCGCTATCCCAAAAAAAGGACACTGCGTCGGCTAATATGAAAGCGGATAAAGGAGGTGAGGCGGATGTACGGCGGCTGGGACTCGGGTGATGCGAAACGCTCGTATGAAGAGTACAGCCTGTCGCATGGCAGGACGCCGGGCGGCGGCGCGGCAGGCGGAGGCGGCAGGAGAGGCAAAACGCGGGGGGGATCTCTCTGGCAGCTATTCTGGCAGCTCTTCCTGATCGCACTGGCCTGTTGCCTGTTTTCCACGATACCGCTGCTGCTGATGCCGGTGGTGGCGGCGGGCGCGGCGGGCGTGCTAACGCTGGTGATATACGGCATCGTCTGGCTGGTATCGGGGGACCGGAAGAAGTGATTCCCTCTGGTGATCGTCAGGGGGTTGTCAGACGCTGTACCAGAATGTGGACACCGTAATGCCTAATATGGATGCAGACGGACGAAGAAAGAGCGGCTTCGGGGACGACGGTAGGTTTTAGGCGGGCCAAAACATCGGAACAGTGAAGGAGGTGCGGTGCATGAACGACGGCGGCTGGAATATGGACGACGCGCAGAGCTCGTATGAGCAGTTTTGCCTGTCTCACGGGAAAACGCCGGGCAGCGCGGGAAGCGGAGGCGGCTCGGGCGGGTATACCGCCGGGCGTATCGCGCGGCAGATGTTCTTTCTGGTGCTGGTGTGCAGCCTGCTCGCGTTCATGCCGTCGGGAGTGCCGCTGCTGGTGGCGCTGGGGGCGCCGCTGGTTCTGTCTGCGGCGTTTGCGCTGGCGACGTACGGCATCCTCTGGCTGATCGCAAAAGCTGTGCAAAAGCGCGCGGCTGAAAGGGCGATAGTGCATGAATGATGTGTCCGGCATCAGGCGTGAATCCGGCCTGTGCCAGATGAAAAATAGTGCGCTATAACAAGACGAATCACGGTATAGCGGCCAAGGACGGGCGCGGAGAGCAAACCGGCGAGATCATAGAAGTCTGCTTGTCTGATACGCCATATGAAATCCGGGCTCCGGAGCTGCGCGGCGTATGAAAAAGCCGGGCTGTGAGATGCTGCAATACGCAGGAAAAATGCGCTTCCCTCTGATATAATGGGTTGTCAAGGGGGATTTGTTTTATGCATTACTTTCAGTACGGCGACGACGCGGTGCAGCACTTAAAGAGCCGCGACAGGCGGCTGGGCGAGGCGATTGACATCATTGGCCCCATTCGGCGCGAGGTGAGGCCCGACCTTTTCGCGGCGCTGGTGCACGCCATCGTGGGCCAGCAGATATCTACGAAGGCCCAGAACACCATCTGGCGGCGCATCGAGGAGGATTTGGGCGCGGTGACGCCGGAGAGCATTGCGGCGTGTCCCATCGAGAAGCTGCAGTCGTTTGGCATCAGCTTCCGCAAGGCTCAGTATATCCGCGACGCGGCGGAGAGAGTGCTGGACGGGCGGCTGGACATCGGCGCGCTGCACGGCATGAGCGACGACGAGGTGTGCGCCGAGCTGGTGAAACTGAGCGGCGTGGGCGTGTGGACTGCGGAGATGCTGATGCTGTTTTCCATGCAGCGGACCGATATTTTAAGCTACGGCGACCTTGCCATACAGCGCGGCATGCGGATGCTGTACCGCCACCGGGAGATCACGCGGCCCCTGTTCGAGAAGTGCCGGCGGCGGTATTCGCCTTACGGCTCGGTGGCGAGCCTGTACCTGTGGGCGATCGCGGGCGGCGCGATAGAGGGGCTGACCGACCCCGCGGCAGGGAGACGGACGAAGGGGTAAGCGAAGCGGAAAACAATTTTAAAATATAAATATGCTACAAAGTAAACAAATTTTATAAAAAGCGCACACAATGTATTGACGTTGTATATACTATAGAGTATAGTGATTATCGAGGGAGGCAATGAGGAGGTAGAAGAGCATGGCAAATACGACTGTTAACATCCGTATGGATGAAGAACTTAAGAAGCAAGCCGAAGAATTATTTAATGAGATGGGAATGACTATGACAACGGCCTTCACCATCTTTACGAAAAAGGTTGTAAGAGAAAGAAGAATACCGTTTGAAATCACGGCCTTTGATCCGTTCTTTAGCGAGGCGAACCTAACTCGGCTCAAGAAGTCGATTGCTCAGTTAGAAGCAGGAATGGGCAAAGAGCGCGAGTTTGTTGGAGGTCTTAATGAGGTTGATTTGGAGTGACGAAGCCTGGGAGGATTACCTGTACTGGCAGAGTCAAGAAGGAAACAAGTTAAGACGTGTGAATGAACTTATTAAGGACATACGCCGTAACGGTTACAAGGGTATCGGTAAGCCTGAACCGTTAAAAGGAGATTTGTCCGGTTGGTGGAGTCGGCGCATTGATGAGGTAAACCGGATTGTCTATCGTGTGCGTGACGGGCATATAGAGATCGCCCAATGCAGGGCGCACTACGGGGACAAATAATCCCCAATCCGTTTTTAATTATAACAGTCTGCAGGCGGCGGCATCGGGCTGCCGTTTTTTTGTGCCATTAAGCCCGCGGCGAAGGCGGGTGTCACCATATCCATATACGCACACATACAATATATACATCCCGATACTTTGACTTGTGGGAGGTATGTGTGTGCAGACAGGCGGTTTGGGCAGTCTGAAAGGCGAAGTGGTTCTGCCGGGCGATGCGGGATACGAGGCGGCGCGGCAGGTGGCGAACGGGCGCATACAG
>JBMNOT010000125.1:0-5938 GCA_050943225.1 Christensenellales bacterium
TTGAGGGTTTCTTCCACGCTTTGGCGCACCAATTCTTTCAGTTCCTGCTTTATGGCTCCCTCGTTCAGGTGTATAATCTTATCGGACATGTTCGCAGCCCCTTTCTTGGTGAATGGTATGATAACTTTATTCTACCAAGCGGCTGCGTCCATGTCCCTTTCTTCTTGACGCTTTTCTGAATTTGCGCAATTTATGATACCTTATCTATTCTTTCGATGGAATATAATTTTTTCCTTTCATTGATTATCTGCAATATCCAATAAAAAAGGGAATACACAGTATTCCCTTAAGACCTGCAATCTATCTAATTTAATTTAAGCTAAGCTGGCGGAAAACCGGACAGTTTCGACAAGTGCTAAAACGTCACCGGCCTCCCGTAATAAGCGCACTCCAGTATCTTCTCCAAGTCGTCCACCGACGTCTCGCGCGGGTTAAACTGCGTGCACGGGTCAAGGTATGCTTCCTCCGCGATGGCGCGCTTCTCCATGTTGAACATAAACTCGCGCACGCCCGCTTCCTCAAACGTCGCCGGCACGTTGAGCAATTTTATCAGGTTCCGGATGCCCTCGATCAGCGAATTGGCGAGTATTTTCTCGGTCAGCCCCGGCAGCCCCAGCCGCCTCGCGATGTTGGCGTAATGCCTCAGCGCCGCGTCGTCCTTCTGGTTATACTGTATCACATACGGCAAAAGTATCGCGTTGCACAGCCCGTGGGGCAGGTTAAACGGCCCGCCTACCTTGTGCGCGAGCGAATGGGTAATGCCCAGCTGCGCGTTGGTAAACGCCATACCGGCAATGCACTGGGCAATGTGCATCTCGCCCCGCGCGTTAATATCGCCGTCGTAAGACTCCTTCAAATAGCCGTACATCATCGCAATGGAATGGATCGCCAGCGGGTTGGTGAAGCTGGAGCGGCATTTCGCCACGTAAGCTTCCACCGCGTGCGTCAGCGCATCCAGGCCGGTATGCGCCACCAGCACGGGCGGCATCGTGGCGGTTATCTCGCTGTCCAGAATCGCGATGTCGGGCGTCAAATCGCTGTCCGCGATGGGGTATTTCACCTTGTTATGCGTATCGGTGATCACCGCAAACGACGTCACTTCGCTTGCCGTACCGCTGGTGGACGGTATCGCAACGAATATCGCCTTGTTGCGCAGCCGCGGCACCGAATTCGGCTCCTTGATGTCTTCAAACGTTAAGTGCGGGTGCTCGTAAAACACGTACATCGCCTTCGCGGCGTCGATAGCGCTGCCTCCGCCGATCGCAACGATGATGTCTGGCCCGAACTCCAGCATGCGCTCTTTGCCGCGCATCACCGTCTCCACAGACGGGTCGGGCTCCACGTCGACGAACGCATCCGTCTCCATGCCCGCTTCCTTTAATATATTTATCAGCTTGTCCAGCAGGCCGATTTTGGGTATCACGCCGCCTGTTACAACAAAGGCGCGCTTGTAGCCTTTAAGCTTTTTCAGCTCGCTCATGCTGCCTTTCCCAAAAAAGATGTCCCGCGGAATTGTAAATCTTGCCATGTTTTTCTCCCCTTATCTCATAGCGCAAATGCGCCGAAATTAAAATCCAGGTCAGCTTGTTTGTTAATAATATCACAAGGTTTTCCCAATCACAATATTTTTGTATCCATTTATATTTCAGGTGTTCCTGCCGGAGCAAAAATGCTAGAATACTAGCAGACATCACAAAGGAGCCCGCTCATATGGATATCAGCCTTTGCTGCATGGGCGAGGAAGACCTGCCGGACATCGCGCGGCTGGCCAACGACGCCGGCGTCGCCGCCATGACCAACAACCTGCCGCACCCCTATACACTGGCGCACGCGCAAGCCTGGTTTAACTACGTGCAAAGCCACGACTGCGAGCACGTGTTCAAAATTTGCGGAAACGGCCGCCTGATGGGCGTCATCGGCCTGGTGCACGAAAAGGAGCACGGCCGTGCGGAGCTGGGTTACTGGCTCGGCAGGCCGTATTGGAACCGGGGCGTTATGAGCGCCGCCGTGCCCATGGCGCTGGCCCATGCCTTTGAGGTGCTCGGCGTGCGCCGCGTGTTTGCGCGCTGCTACGCCGTCAACGCCGCCTCGCGCCGCGTGCTGGAAAAATGCGGCTTTGCGCAGGAAGGCTGCCAGCGGCAGCACCACAAATGCATGGGCGCCATACACGACGTAGTTTGCTACGGCCTGCTTCGGGACGAATACGCCGCAGCGTCCGGCAGCAGTGCCGGTATATGAGGCCCCGCTATGGGGATCTGTGTGCATAACCGCCAGCCTAATTGAGAACCAATGTGAACAAGTTATGGATAATGTGCATAACTTGTGGGCAGCCGGCGGGTTTTATCGGTTATACACATCGGACAATCTGTCGATTGGGTGTTCATTTCGCGAAAAACCGTCGAATTTCATGCTTTTGTTCATCTATCAGTAAACTTTTCGTAATATTCTTAATAATTGTTTCATTTTCGTACGCTGTCCTGCCTCTGCGCAAATTGTGATATTTCCTCTCCTAATTTATAATGGACTATATACGTTCACAACGGGGCAGAGATGGAAAAAAAGCTGGCATGCCTTGTCATGGCGGCGCTCATGTCGCTGGGGCTGTCTCCCGGCCCGGCATGGGCGGCGGACGACGCGGGCATGCTCAACACAGGCAATCAGTATAAACATGTGCGCGCTCTGCAGGCCGGGCTGTCCATGCCGGGCTATTTTTCCGCTGCCGGTAACCTCGGTACTGCTGCTGCCCCTCCGCAAATGTCAAACGCCCATACCGAGATCCCGGAAGCGGATGCATACAGCGCCAATTCTCTGCAGGCCTGCCGGCCCGGCGACCGTGGCAACGCTGTGGCCGCACTGCAGCAGCGTCTGAAAACCCTGGAATATTACGATTACAGCCGCATCACCGGTTATTACGGCCCGGTCACGCGCGAAGCGGTGAAGCGTTTCCAGCGCGTCAACGGACTTGCGGCAAACGGTTTGGCGGATATTGAAACAATGACGCTGCTCTCCTCGGAGCGCGCGGCGGCCCTTATCCTGTACCCGGGCGACCGCGGCAGCAATGTGCTTTTTCTGCAGCAGCGTTTAAGAGAGCTGGGCTATCTTGACGGTGAAGCCACCGGCTGCCTGGACAACGCCACGGTGGAGGCGCTGCAGGAGTTCCAGGCGCAGGCAGGCTGCCGCATAAGCAGCCAGGCCAACCAGTCTGTCCGCGCCCGCATCAAAGCCGCCGACGCTCCGCCCTGGGACGGCGTCCGGCGAACATCTGGCATCGCTTTATCCACCAAAACCGGCTCCGTTGTGGATAAAATGCTGTCGTTCGCGGTCTCGCTGGTGGGCCGGCCTTACGCCCACCACACCCGGGGGCCATTCTATTTCGACTCGGACGGGCTCATCTGCTACGTGCTGCGCTATATGGGTGCCGTTTCCGTAGATTTAGACGCCGCAGCACTATCCTGCATCGAAAGCTGGGAAAAGATTGTGGACACGGGAGTGCTGATGCGCGGCGATATACTCTTCTTCTCTTCCTCCTCCGGTGCCATCCACGCCGGCATCAGCCTCGGCGACGGCCAGTTTATCCACGCCAGCGCCTCCGGAGGCGCTGGCGTGGTCGTCAGCCGCCTTGCCGGGCAGTACCAGAAGCGTTTCCTGTTTGCCCGCCGCATATTTTGAACGCTTTTTTCGCAGTTTTTCAACAAGCTGAAAAAACAAATTCTTTTTTTATTCGACGGCTTGAGCCTCTGTACAGATTGTGATAGAATAAAGAAAGTCAGTTAAATTGCTCACTTTATCCACATTATGTGGATACCTTTGTGGATAAGAGCGTTATTCGCAGCGGTTTTGTCTGTGTATTATTATACTGATAATCTTTTTTTTTCTGTCAGAGGTGTGGTGATCTTGGACACATTTTTAGTGATGTGGGAAAAATCTTTAGAGCTGCTCAAGCAGGAGCTGGCCAGTGTCCGTTACGACACCTGGATCAAAACGCTGATACCCTTAAAACACTCGGGCAACGAGTATTACTTTCAAACGCTGAACCCTGTCCACAAAGAGTTGATGGAAAAGAGCTACCGCAATCTCATCGTCAGTGCGCTGACGGCTGCGGCAGACATGCTGGATTACAGCAACAACATCAACGTGTTTTTTTTGGATAGCGAAGAAGCCGCCAAATTCAAACAAATTACCCAAAGCGTCAGCGAACCTGTGAGCACCGCCCGGGCAATGCTGAACCCGGCCTACACATTCGAAACATTTGTCGTCGGGAGTTCCAACGAATTCGCGCATGCCGCCGCAGTGGCCGTAGCGGAAAACCCGGGCCACACCTACAACCCGCTGTTCATCTACGGCAAAACCGGCCTCGGCAAAACGCACCTGATGCAGGCCATTGCCAACTACATCACGCAGCACGATTCGTCGGCCACGGTGATGTACGTCAAAAGCGAACCTTTCCTTAATGACCTCATCAACGCCATCCGCACTTCCAAAACGGAAGAGTTCAGAAAGCGCTACCGCAAGGCGGACGTGCTGCTTATTGACGACATCCAGTTTATCGCGGGCAAGGAGAGCACGCAGGAAGAGTTTTTCCACACGTTCAACGAGCTCTACGAAAACAACAAACAGATTATACTGTCGTCGGACAAGCCTCCCAAGGAAATACCCAGGCTGGAGGAGAGAATACAGTCCCGCTTTGAAGGCGGGCTCATCGCGGATATCCAGCCGCCCAACTACGAGACCAAGCTGGCCATACTGATGAGGAAGCTCAAGGATTTTACCATCAGCAACGGCTTAAAGTGCGACATCAGCCATGAAATACTGGACCTTATTGCCACCAAGGTTTCGTCCAACATTCGCTCGCTGGAGGGCGCGCTGAAAAAGATCATCGCATACACGGCGCTCAACGGCCGGTCTCCCAACCTGATGGAAGCGGAAATCGCCATACGCGATTTTCTGACGTCCGGCAATTCGCGCCGCATCACGCCCAAGCAGATACTGCAGACGGTGTGCGAGTATTTTGAGATATCCGAAGACGATATCATCAGCAGCAAGAAAAACAAGAGCGTGGCTTATCCGCGGCAGATCGCCATGTACCTCACGCGCCGGCTGATTGACATGTCCTACAAAGCCATCGCGGAGTTCTACGGCAAGAGCGACCACACCACGGTCAAATACGCCTACGAAAAAATTGAAAAGGAGATGACCACAAATATCGAAACCAAGGTGCTGGTGGATGACTTTATAGCCAAGCTGCGAGAATAGCGTGGATAAACTGTTGATATTCCAGGTCTTTAATTTTTCAGCCTGACAGCTTGTCCTCATCTATCCGGCAGCCATTGCACAACAGATTATCCAAACGCGCGCCGCCTGTCCGTACAGCAATTGCGGCGCTGATCGGCAAAAAAGCAGTTGTCCACTTTTTCAACACAAACTACTACGACTACTGCTGCTTAATAAACTATTGATAGAGCATCATGGTAACCCAAATCAAAGGAGCACGAAAATGAGGATACATTGTAATAAAACTGAACTGCAGAAATGTGTCAACGACGTCGTCAAGGCGGTACCCGTCAAATCGCCTGTCTATTATCTGGAAGGCATTAAAATACAGGCAAAGAATGATGCCCTTACGCTGTACGGCAGTGACGGCACGCTGTCCATCAAGTGCACGATGCAGGCCGACATCGCCGAGCCGGGCGAAGTAGTGCTCACAGCCCGAATACTCAGCGAACTGCTCGCCAAGTTCGACGCCGAAGAGATTGCGCTCTATACAGAAGGCAATAACGCAGTTATCGAATGCGGTTCGTCGCGGGCGACGCTGTGCTTCCTCAGCGCAGAGCAGTACCCGGCGTTTCCGGAGTACAGCAGGGAGAACATGAGGCTGCTGCTGGCGCGGCAGTTCGTCAGCATGGTCAACCAGACAGTGTTTGCCACATCGGTCAGCGAA
>JBMNOT010000126.1:0-5924 GCA_050943225.1 Christensenellales bacterium
ATTACATATTGGGGTGGAGGGGCATTCAATGTTCACAGTCATACTCAAGCGGAGCGGCCAGAAGGAAGCGTTCATGCCAAAGAAGATCACCGAAGCGATCTTCAAGGCAGCAAAAGCGGTGGGCGGAGAAGATTATGCGCGCGCCGAGCAGCTGACGGAGCAGGTGGTGGACATCCTGCGACTCACGTTTGGGGACAGGTCTCCCGGCGTGGAGGACATTCAGGACATCGTGGAGCGCGTGCTGATCAAAAACGGCCATGCCAAAACGGCCAAGGCTTATATTCTCTACCGCGAGAAGCGCAAGAGCGCGCGCGAAGCTAACGCTCTTATCGGCGCTACCATCAATATGTTCTCCAGCTACCTCTCCGACAAGGACTGGAGCATCAAGGAAAACGCCAACATGCAAAAAAGCGTGAACGGCCTTAACAACTATATTCGCGAGGCGTTCACGAAGCAATACTGGCTGCACGAGATATACCCCGAAGAGGTGCGCGAGGCGCATATCTCGGGCGACTGCCACATCCACGACCTGGGTTTCTACGGCCCGTACTGCGCCGGCTGGGACCTGCGCCAGCTTTTGATGCAGGGGTTTGGCGGCATCCCCGGCAAGGTGGAGAGCAGACCGGCCAAGCACCTGCGCTCGTTTTTGGGGCAGATTGTCAACTCGACGTTCACCACGCAGGGTGAGACGGCGGGCGCGCAGGCCTGGTCCAGCTTTGACACGTATTGCGCCCCGTTCATCCGCCATGACAATCTGGATCATGAGCAGATCAAGCAGGCGCTGCAGGAGTTTATATTCAACATCAACGTGCCCACCCGGGTCGGTTTTCAATGCCCGTTTTCCAATCTGACGTTCGACATCAAGGTACCGGCGGCGCTGAAAGACCATCCGGTCATCATCGGCGGCGAGTATCAGAATACCACCTACGGCGATTACCAGGAGGAGATGGACAAATTCAACCTGGCGTTCTGCGAAGTGATGCTGGAGGGCGACGCCAAGGGCCGCGTATTCACGTTCCCCATCCCCACCCTCAACATCACCAAGGATTTCGACTGGGACAGCCCGGTGGTGGACAAGTTCATGGAAATCACTTGCAAATACGGCATTCCGTATTTCGCGAACTATGTGAACTCCGACCTCTCGCCCGAGGATGCGGTGTCCATGTGCTGCCGTCTGCGGCTGGACGTGACCGAACTGCGCAAGCGCGGCGGCGGTCTGTTCGGTTCCAACCCGCTGACCGGCTCCATCGGCGTATTCACCATCAACCTGCCGCGCATCGGCTATCTCTCGCGCACCGAGGACGAGTTTTTCGCGCGCCTTAAGCGCATGGCCGAGATAGGCAAAACGTCGCTGGAAATTAAGCGCAAGGTGATCGAGAAACAGACGGAGGCGGGCCTGTACCCGTATTCGGCAGTCTACCTCCGCGACGTCAAGAAGCGCTTCGGGCAGTACTGGTACAACCACTTCAACACCATCGGCATCATCGGCATGCACGAGGCGCTGCTCAACTTTATGGGCAAGGGCATCGAAACGCCGGAGGGCAACGAGTTTGCCGTGCGCGTCATGCACTACCTGCGCGACCTGATGAAGGAGTTCCAGAAGGAAACGGGCAACCAGTACAACCTGGAAGCCACGCCCGCCGAGGGGACAAGCTATCGCCTGGCCAAGCTGGACAAAGAGCGGTATCTTGACATCATCACCTCCGGCAAGGACGTGCCGTATTACACCAACTCGACGCAGCTGCCCGTGGGCTTCACGGATGATATCATGGAGATGATTGAGCTGCAGGACGAACTGCAGTCGCTGTACACCGGCGGCACAGTGCAGCACCTTTACCTGGGTGAGCGCATCGAAGATATCCGGACAGCCAAGAGGCTCATCCAGAAGATATTCACCAACTACCGCATGCCGTATATCTCCATCACGCCCACATTCAGCGTGTGCGATACGCATGGATACATACCGGGCGAGCAGTTTTTCTGCCCGCATTGCGGCGCCAGGGCGGAAGTGTGGAGCCGCGTGGTGGGGTATCTGCGGCCGGTGCAAAACTACAACGAAGGCAAGAAAGAGGAATACCGCGAACGGGTCAAGTTTGTGATCCCTGCGGCCATATAAGCCTTATGCAGATTGCCGGCCTGGTGAAAAATTCGTTCGTGGATTATCCGGGGCTGATCGCCGCGGTGGCGTTCGTGCCGGGCTGCAATATGGACTGCTGGTATTGCCATAACCGCGCGCTGTGGAAGGCGGAAAGCCTGCTGGATGCGGCGGAGGTGATGTGCTTTCTGGAGAAGCGGCGCGCTTTTCTGGACGGCGTGGTGATATCCGGCGGCGAACCCACCCTGCAGGCGGATCTGCCGCAGTTTATCCGCGGCGTGAAGGCGATGGGCTACCGCGTCAAGCTGGACACCAACGGCTTAAAGCCGGATGCGGTGGCGGCGCTGCTTCCCGAAATTGATTATATCGCGATGGATTTAAAGGCGCCGCCCGGTGAGATTTGCCGGGTGGTGTCTTTTGGTTTGGACGATGCGCCCGTGTGGCAGTGCGCCGGCCTGCTGATGAACGGCGGGGTGGACTACGAGTTTCGCACCACGTTTGTGCCGACGCTCGACGTGGCCGACATTGAGGCAATCGCGCAGAGGGTGGGCGGCGCACGGCGGTATGTGATCCAGCAGTACCGCAAGCCGGACAGCCGGACGCTGAGCCCTGAGCCGCACAGCAAAGAGACCATCAAAAAAGCGGCCGAAGCCGCCGCAAAATATGTGCGCGATGTAGTGGTCCGGGGGGTTTAGTCGGGCGAGACGGTGGGCGTACTCAGCAGCTCGTCGCGGATTTCCTCCGCCCGCTGGTTCAGCTGATTGGCCCGCTCGGCCCAGGGACCGTTCCACAGGCCGTAGGCCGAGCCTGCGAGTATGGCGGCCAGAGCGAGCACGGCAAGCACCTTCACAAAACCGGGAACCAGCTTCCATATGATGCCGAAACCGATCAGGAATATCACCACGGCGCCCACAATGATGGCCCAGCCGGGCAGCATGCGCGCGTAATCCTCCACATCCTGCGGGACAGGCGCACACGCGGCCAGCATGCCGATGAGCAGCGCCGCTATCATCATGATCAACAGTTTCTTCATGGTCTGCACCTAAAAAAATTGCTGCTGTTATTATAACCAGCCGGCGTAGAATAGTAAATAGACGCCGTTATTTTTATGGCTGTTGTGCACAGCGCGGCCGGATGGTATGATGACGGTTGGAGGTTACGCGGATGTTTTTGGCAAGTGGACTGAAAGGATATACGGTGCTCGACACGGGCGATGGCGAGAAGCTGGAGGCTGTGGGCGGTATCATACTGCAGCGTCCCGACCCGCAGGTGATATGGGAAAAATCGCGGCCTGAGCTGTGGCGGCCCCACGCGGTTTACGAGCGCAGCAATACGGGCGGCGGCAGATGGCGTTTTCTCAAAAAGCTGCCTGAAAGGTGGACGATTGAGCTCGCCGGGTTGAAGTTTTACGTGCGGTCCACCGGCTTTAAGCACATCGGCGTGTTTCCGGAGCAGGCGGCCAACTGGGAATATATCCGGCGGCGCATCGCCGAAAGCGGGCGCAAAATCAGCATGCTCAACCTCTTTGCGTATACCGGCGGCGCCACATTGGCAGCGCTGTCCGCGGGCGCTTCGGTGGTGCACGTGGACGCGGCCAAGAGCATGAACGAATGGGCAAAGGAGAACGCGAGGCTCTCCGGGCTTGCCGACGGAGACGTGCGCTTCATCGCGGACGACTGCCACAAGTTCTTGCTGCGCGAACAGCGGCGCGGACGGCGTTACGACGCCATCGTGATGGACCCGCCATCTTACGGCCGCAGCGACAGCGGCGTATGGAAGATCGAGCAGAACCTGTTCCCGCTGGTGAAGGACTGCGCGGCGCTGCTGACGGACGAACCGCTGTTTTTCATCATCAATTCGTATACCACAGGTCTTTCCGACGTGGTCACCCGGAACATGCTGGTGCAGTGCCTGCCCAAGGGGAAGGTGGAATCCGGCGTGCTGGTGCTGCCGCAAAAGGATTCCGATGTGCTGCTGCCGTGCGGCACCACGTCGAGGTGGCAGCCGTGAACATAATCTACGAGGACAACCATTTGCTGGTGGTCGAGAAACCCTACGGCGTGCTTTCCCAGGCGGATGAGACGGGCGATGACGACATGCTCAGCCTGTGCAAGGCGTATATCAAGGAGAAGTATAACAAGCCGGGAAATGTATACCTCGGGCTGGTGCACCGGCTGGACAGGCCCACGGGCGGCGTGATGGTGTTTGCGCGCACGTCCAAGGCCGCTGCGCGGCTTGCGGCGCAGATTAAGTCCGGGGAGTTTGAAAAGACGTACCTTGCGGTGCTGACTGCCGCGCCGCCGGAAAGGGAAGGAACGCTGATTCACTGGCTGGCGAAGGACGAGGCGGCGCACATCGCGCGCGTCGTGGATGAGCATGCGCCGGGCGCCAGGCGGGCGGAGCTTTTTTTCGAGACGCTGGGGCAGCGGGACGGGCTCACCCTGGTGCGCATCCGCCTTAAAACCGGCCGGTTTCACCAGATACGCGCGCAGATGGCGGCTATAGGCTGCCCCGTATACGGCGACATGAAATACGGCCCGCGCGATGTCAAAGCGCCTTTGGCGCTTTATGCATACCGTTTGTGCATCAACCACCCGACGGCAGGGCAGCGGCTGTGCTTTACCGCCCTGCCTAATAGATACCCTTTCACGCTTTTCGATATCCCCGACGAGAAGTAAGAACGCTCAAGGTATTTAATGCCTGAGAGATGTTTTTTTGCCGCCCGTCATGTATAATGGGCGGGTATTAAGGTGGAACACGGAGGATTGTTTTGGTCGCGCTGACGTTACACAACATAAGCAAGAGCTTTGGCGCGGATGAGGTGCTAAAAGATATATCGCTGACGGTGATGGACGAGCAGCGGCTGGGGCTGGTAGGGCCCAACGGTGCGGGCAAGACCACACTGCTGCGCATCATCTGCGGCGAGATGACCGCGGACAGCGGCTCCGTGTCCGTTGCAAATCCCGCGGGAGTGGGCTATCTCAGCCAGGAGGTGCCTGCGGGTACGCGGGATACCGTGTGGCAGACGATGCTGGCAGTATTCGATGACGTGTTTGCGATGGAGAAGCGCATGCGCGAGCTGGAGCATCAGATGGCGGACGCCGCTGAGGATAGCGATGCGTGGCGGCGCGTTTCCCGCGAGTATGAGCGTTTGACGCGCGCCTTCGAAGAAGCGGGAGGTTACGGCTACAAGAGCGCCATCAGCGGCGTGCTGAAAGGGCTGGGGCTGGGCGAAGAGACGTTTGAGCAGCCGGTGGACACGCTTTCCGGCGGGCAGCGCGCGCGGTTGGCGCTGGGCCGGCTGCTGCTCAGGAAACCCACGCTGCTGCTGGACGAGCCCACCAACCACCTGGACACGGACGCGATTGAATGGCTGGAGAACTATCTCAAAAGTTGGCGCGGTGTAATGATACTGGTTTCGCACGACCGCTGGTTTCTTGACCAGCTGTGCACGCACGTGGCGGGCCTCAATAACGGCAGGCTCACCGTGGAGACGGGCAATTACTCTGCCTACGCGATGAAGCGGCAGGAACAGCGGCGGCTGCAGCAAAAGGCGTACGAGCACAACCAAAAGGAGATAAAACGGCAGGAAGCCGTTATCGAGAGATACAAGGCATGGGGCCGCATAGGCGGCGGCAAGAACTTCATCAAGGCGCAGACCCGGCAGCGCTTGCTGGACAAGATGGAACGCGTGGAGCGGCCAGAGACAGAGCGGGCGCGGATGTCGCTTCGCCTTGCCGGCGGCATGACCGGCGAGGACGTGCTGACGGCGGAAGGCATCGGCATGACGTTCGGGGATAAAACGCTGTTTGAGAATATCAGCTTTAAG
>JBMNOT010000128.1:0-5868 GCA_050943225.1 Christensenellales bacterium
TATCTTCCTTATGCTCCTGCCCGGGCTCGCGCAGGTGGCAGTGCAGGTCGATAAAGCCGGGAAACACCGTCTTGCCCGCCGCATCGATCACCTTGTCCGCATCACCCAGGTTATGCCCAATAGCCTTTATAACGCCGTCTTCAATGAGTACGTCCTGCCGGCCCCGCTTTTCGCCCGCCGGGTTTGCCAGCATTCCGTCGGTTATCTTAATCCTCATCTTATGTCATCCTTCCTTGTCAGCAGATACAGCAGCGCCATGCGCACCGCTACGCCGTTGGTCACCTGTTCGTTAATCACCGAATTGTCCGCATCCATTATCGCGCTGGAGAGCTCCACGCCGCGGTTCACCGGGCCGGGATGCATGATCAGCACATCCTTTTTGCACAGCCGGATGGAATCCTCATGGATGCCGAAATACCGGTGGTATTCGCGCAGCGTGGACAGAAAAACCCCTTGAAGCCTTTCCCGCTGAATGCGAAGCCCCATCACCACATCGGCGTCGCGCAGGGCGTGCTCCAGATTGCAAGTGACATTAACGCCCATCTGCTCGATGGCTGCGGGCATCAGCGTCTGCGGGCCGCACAGCGTCACGTGAGCTCCCATCTTGGCGAGTCCCCAAACATTGCTGCGCGTCACGCGGCTGTGATAGATATCGCCGATGATGGAGACCTTCAGGCCTTCCAGTCGGCCAAAATGCTCGTGCATCGTGAACATGTCGAGCAGCGCCTGAGTGGGGTGCTCATGCATGCCGTCGCCTGCGTTGATGACGCTGCCCGGAAAGTTATCCGCCAAAAACTTGGGCGCGCCGCCTAGCGGATGCCGGATAACGATGACGTCGGTCTCCATCGCCGCGATGGTCTTGCCGGTGTCCAGCAGAGACTCGCCCTTTTTGACGCTGCTGGACGACACGCCGAGATTGCTGAACGTGGCTCCTAGGAACTTGGCCGCCAGTTCAAAGCTCAGTCGCGTGCGCGTGCTGTCCTCATAAAAAAGCGCCACGATGGATTTGCCCTGTAAATGCGGCATTTTCTTGGCGTTCTGCGCGAGCAGCTGTTTCATCGTGCTCGCCAAATCCAGTATCAGCTTAATCTCTTCCGCCGTCGTATCGTAGAGGCCAAGTAAGTCTTTTGATCTCAATTTCATAGGCATTTCCCCGTAACTCGTGTTTTCTCCTGATGTCTTTAATAAAAAGCCCTATCGGTTCGATAAGGCTTCCGGCAAATCGTTGATGGCCACATTGTCCACGCCGTCTATTTCGGTGACGCGGACGCAGACAAACTCACTTTTTGAAGTTGGTATATTCTTGCCGACATAATCGGCGCGAATGGGCAGTTCCCGGTGTCCGCGGTCCACTATCACTGCTAGCTGGATGTAGTTGGGACGCCCGAGGTCCATCAGCGCATCCAGCGCGGCGCGCGCGGTGCGGCCGGTATACAGCACGTCGTCGCACAGCACCACTGTCTTCTTGTTAATATCGAACGTGATATCCGTTCCCTTATACACCGGATGGTCGGCCAGCAGCGACAGGTCATCGCGATAAAACGTAATGTCCAGCGTGCCGACCTCAGGCCTTATGCCCTCAAACTTTTCGATGTAGCCGGCAATCCGTTTCGCGATGGGCACTCCGCGCCGGTGAATGCCGATCAGCGCGAGGTTTTCCGCGCCTTTATTCTTCTCGATGATCTCGTGTGCGATGCGCCTGAGCGCTCTGTCCAGCGCCGTGGCGTCCATGATCAATGCCTTGTCCATTCGCCGCCTCCTTCATTCCATTAAAAAAGCCTTGCCAAAACGGCAAGGCATAATACGCCAATAAAACCATCCGCCTTGCCGGTCTCTCTGTACCGATTTAAAGGGCTCACATATTCTTTTTATACAATACCACAAGCCGAAGCGATTGTCCAGTGCTTTTGCCGGTTTTTTCGGCGTCAGCTCTCAGACAGGCTCTTCCTGTGATAGCACAGCGCGATATACGCTTTTTCGTCAATGTTCTGGAGTATCATCTCCAGCTCATTGTCGCCATACGTCGTGGTGCGTCCCTCGGCAAACTCGCGGTCTACAACCTCTTTTATCTTAGCCACTAACGGGTCGTTTTTACCGATCTTGGCATCTCCCTTGAGTTTGAAGTGCGCGTTGATCCAGTGGGCGATGCCGGCAAGGCCGGAGTGTGCGCCTACCGCCACGTGTACGGGACGGCTGAGTATCTTCTCGGTGTCAAATATGTTGTATATCTCCTCATCCTTCAGGAGGCCGTCCGCATGGATGCCGGCGCGGGTGGAATTGAAATTGCGCCCCACAAACGGCGTGCGCGGCGGAATGGTTACGCCCAGCTCATTCTCGAAGTATTCCGCCATCTCGGTGATCACGGTCAGGTCCATGCCGTCCGTGGTACCCCTAAGGCCGCAGTATTCTATGACCATCGCTTCCAGCGGGCAGTTGCCGGTGCGTTCGCCGATACCCAGTATCGAGCAGTTCACGGACGAAGCGCCGTAAAGCCATGCGGTGGCCGCGTTGGTGACCACTTTGTAGAAATCGTTGTGGCCGTGCCACTCCAGAAGTTCGGACGGAACACCTGAAAAGAAGTTCAGACCATAGACGATGCCCTGCACGCTGCGCGGCAGTGCTGCGCCCGGATACGTAACGCCATAGCCCAGCGTGTCGCACATGCGAATCTTAATGGGTATGCCGCTCTCCTTCATCAGCTTCATCAGCTCATCCGCAAACGGCACCACAAAACCATAGAAATCAGCGCGCGTAATATCCTCAAAGTGACAGCGCGGGCGGATACCGAAATCCAGCGCCATTTTGACCACGTCCAGATACTGGTTCATCGCCTGGCGGCGTGTCATGTTCATCTTCTTGAAGATGTGGTAGTCCGAACAACTCACAAGGATGCCCGTTTCTTTGATGCCGAACTCCTTGATCATCTCAAAATCCTTGCGATTCGCGCGGATCCATGTCGTCACCTCGGGGAACTCATAGCCAAGTTCCAGGCACGCTTTTATCGCTTCCTTGTCTTTCTGCGTATAAACAAAGAACTCGCTCTGTCGGATGATGCCTTTGGAGCCGCCCAGTTTGTGCAGCAGCTTATAAAGGTCTACCACCTGCTTGATGGTAAAAGGCGTGCGAGACTGCTGGCCGTCGCGGAACGTCGTGTCTGTAATCCAGATTTCATCCGGCATATTCATCGGCACCACGCGGTGGTTGAACGCGATCTTGGGCACCGACTTGTAATCAAACATATCCCTGAACAGCTGCGGTTCGTCCACATTCTGAAAAGAGAATTTATAGTCATTTTCCTCGAGGAGGTTCCATTTCTTATTGAAAGTTACGCCGTTCATAAAAGACCCCTTTCTGCTATTTCATCGCCCGGACAAACTCTTTGATGCGCTCCAGGCCCTTGACGATGTTTTCATCCTTCATGGCATAGCTCAGCCGGACATAATCGTCCGCACCGAACGCCGCGCCTGGCACCACTGCTGTCAGCGTATGCTTCAAAAGCGCTTCGGCAAACTCCAGCGAGGTGTTGATCGGTACGCCGTCATAAATTTTGCCCTTGATGCCCGAAATATTCATCATCACGTAGAACGCGCCGCCGGGCATCTCACACGAGAGGCCGTCGATATCGTTGATCAGCTTACAGAGCAACTTGCGGCGCCTGTCGAACGCGTGCTTCATCTGTACGATGCTGTCCTGCGGCCCGCGCAGCGCCTCAATTCCCGCGTATTGCGCGATTGAGTTAGGGTTGGAAGTCGCATGCGACTGATAAGCCCCCATCACCTTGGCCACCTGCCGGTTGCTGGCCGTATACCCGATCCGCCAGCCCGTCATCGCGTAGGCCTTGGACAGGCCGTTCACCACGATGGTGTTCTCCTTAATGGCCGGGCCCAGCGACGCAATGCTGACATGCTCGCCATCGTAGACCAGCTCATCGTAGATCTCATCGGACACCACAATAATGTCCGCCTCCAGCGCCACCGCGGCAATCTCCTCCAGTTCCCAGCGCGCGTACACCGTACCGCTCGGGTTGGACGGCGTGTTGAGTATAAGCACCTTTGTTTTGGAGGTTAAAGCGCGGCGGATGTCGTCGGCAGTGGCTTTCATCGACGGATCGGTCTGAACAAACACCGGCACGCCATCCGACATGCGTACCAGTTCCGGATAGGTTACCCAGTAAGGTACGGGAATGAGCACTTCGTCGCCCGGGTTGAGTATCGCGGCAAACACGTTGAACAGCGCGTGCTTACCGCCATTGGACACGACGATGTCGTCAGGCTCGTAAGAAAGACTATATTTATTGTAAAACCGCTGCGCAATTGCGCTCCTGAGTTCCGGCATGCCGGCAGCCGGCGTATATCGCGTCAGGCCCATATCCAGCGCTTTTTTCGCAGCGTTCCGGATATTTTCTGGCGTATCAAAGTCAGGTTCTCCTGCGCCGAACCCCACCACGTCGCGGCCTTTCTGTTTTAATTTCTTGGCCATGGCATCTATGCTGAGCGTCATGGAAGGCGCAATCCCCAGCGCCTTTTTTGAAAGAACCATTTAACCCTCCATCAACATCGATGATTTTGCATCAATGGCATTTAAAAGATTCATTATTTGGTATACTATCACATCAAATCTCCGATATCAACTACCAAAACTGGAAAATATGCATGCTGGCAAAAAAATATTGCATTCGGTGGCCCGTTTGAAAAGCTTCAATGACAATGCTAACGCGGAACGCTTTGTTTTGCGGGTCCATATATTGAACAATAGGGAGTGAGTTTTATGCTGCCGATGATCGTTCTGACAGGCGACAGCTGCGGATACTGCAAAAAAGCCAAGATGCTGATTAAGCGGGCACTGGAAAAGAATCCCGCTTTCAATGAAGTGGATATTAGCTATATCAGCGAAAGCAGCCCCGAAGCGGCCGCATACCCCCATCGCCTTTTGCCCGCCTTCTATGCGGGCGGCAAGCTGCGGTTTGAAGGCAACCCGTCCATGCAGGTTATCGAACTGCTTCTTTCATTTTGCCGGGAAGCCAGCGAAAGCTGACCGGCTTCAGGAGGCCGGCTGAGTTTTCGGCAATCCGTCAGCCTTTCCAGCCGTTCTGACCTGCCAACCCGGCATAGTCCGTCATGCTTACCGCCCCATTGCAGATACTGACACGGATAAACATGCCAAATATCTTCCTCAATATAACTTTACTTTTTACTGAGTGTTTTCCCTTTATAATTAAATATAAATGGGATAAAAATGGGCTTTTTGCTTGATTAATGCTCATAATCATAATAAAATGGGTACAAACCCAAAATCGTAGCAAAAAGGGGGATTTATTCCATGCAAAGCTTTGTCATCGGAGCATGCTCTACCTGCGACCTGCCTCAGGATTATGTCGACAGACACGAGATCGCAATCGTCAAATATACATTTACCATTAACCATAAGGAATACAAAGACGGCGATATGGATGCCCATACATTTTTTAATATGGAACGCGAAGGTCATGTGGCGACCACATCGCAAGTGACGCCTGACGAATACATGGAACTGTTTGACAAAGTTTTGTCTTCCGGCCAGGACTTGCTTTACATCGCTTTTTCGTCGGGCCTCTCGGGCAGCTGTAACAACGCCAAGCTCGCGGCGGAGGAAGTGCGCGGCAATTACCCCGACCGTAAACTCTATGTGATCGACTCGCTGTGCGCTTCACTGGGACAGGGACTGTTGGTGGACTACGCGGTCAAGATGCGCGCGGAAGGCAAGTCTATTGACGAGGTCGCCAAGTGGGTGGAAGCCAATAAGCTATGCCTTAATCATTGGTTTACTGTGGACAGCTTAAACTATCTGCGCCGCGGCGGCCGCTTGACAGGCGCTTCCGCGTTTGTTGGC
>JBMNOT010000129.1:0-5832 GCA_050943225.1 Christensenellales bacterium
CGATATATGAACATGACACACCTGGACGAGATGCTGAAAGAAGAAGCCGGTTCAGCTATCAGCTAGCTGCGGGGCACCAGGCGGCAATCAAATTTGCGAAATTTTCTTGACAGTACCTTTTCTCTTCGGCCGAGTCCCTTTTAAACCGGGATATTTATAAAATTATTCGATATACCAAACGGGTATTCCCCGATACTACAATAAGAATAATCAGTAACGGAACAATTCCACTGAAAAAAAATGATAGGGATATTATTCAATACATTAACCAGATAGGTTTTTCCGTTGACGGCTGCACAGCGGAAACTTTTGAGAAAATCCGTACTCCCGCCAAATTCGACCATGTCATCCGGAACATTAAGGGATACATCGAGGCCAATAAAGAATTTGGCAATAAAACGAATATCGTATTAGCCATGACCCTTTCAGCTTTAAACGCACATGAACTTCCCGGTATTGTTGAATTAGCAGGTGAGTTGGGCGGCGTCGAATCTTTATGGGTACAGCCCATGATAATTACGCATGAATCCCTAAGCCATCTCAAACAATACGTTTTTACCGAGATACCCCGGAATACGTTAGCTCAGTACATTAACGCCGCTTACGAAGTGTCCAAACGCAATGGCGTTCGGGTTGATATGATGGGATCCATTTCTGATTACGCCTTTTCTGATGAAAGTCCCGACAAACCAGATTTCGATTACGCTCCGTATACTCCGGCGTGCAATTATCTATGGAACGGCAATTTGCAAGTGGATGAAAGCGGCATGATACGGCGCGTATGCTGTTATATATCCAAGGAAGGCAACAACGAAATCATCAATAAATACGGATTGCTCAAAAACTATAAGGATTATTACCATTTCTATAACTCTAAATCTTATTGGCAGTTGCGAAAAGATTTTGCGGAGGGAAAATGCATTCATTACTGCGGCTCCTGTCCTGTCGGTTATTCCAATTATATTGCGTTGTGCAATGGGAGCTTTCCTTTCACCGTTGTGTAGACCTCTCCGCCACAGCCTGTTTTGACCTCATAGCCTCTGCTAACATCCTGAAGCGATGAGTGCCGCTCAAAAAGCTGCCCCGGCGGGTAGCTTCTTTTATTTCAGCCGCAGCACGGCATCCCTACTGTCATCCCGAACGGAACATATGCAATACCCCACTAAAGCGCCGTCACTATCTTCCGCAGCGTCGATATGCACATGCTCCTCAGGCAGCGCGCGAAACTTTTTGCAGCGTTTCTCAAACGTCTGCTGTGCAAAATACTCCTTAAAATGCGGCGACATCGCCAGATGCATCAGCCGCAGGCTGTTCCACAGCGGTTCAATGCGAGTAAGTTCTCTGACCTTCAGCGTTTTGACCACAACATCCATTTTGGCATCCCCTTATCCGCATTATATCAGGCGGAACCTCGTGCTTTACAAACGCATTTTTAATGATTATAATAGGGAAATGTAACTGCAGGCTTCCGGAAACAATAGTTCCTGGAAGCAGCTTATGGCTTTGACGCAGGACACGGCGGTTTGATGCGCGCGGCGCAGCGAGCGGGGAGCTGGTGAAAGCCCCGACCAAGCGGCAAACACGTCATCCCCTGCCAGCCTTCCGGCCGAAAGGCTTCCCCACTAAGCCGGAACGCTTCGCGCCCGTTATCGCGCGCAAAAGAGATGCCCAAGGCTTAATGCCCAGGCATGCTCTGGGTGGTACCGTAAAAGACACGCGTCTTTTGCCCCAGGCGGGCAAGGCGCTTTTTATTTATAGAGGCTGTTTTGGCCCGGTAAGGAGATATAGCATGCTGTATAAACCGGTCGACAAGAATCTGAACTTCAAAGACAGAGAGCTTGAAGTGCTGAAGTTCTGGAAAGAGAACCGCATATTCGAAAAGCAGACGGAACTGAACGCCGGCCGCGAGCCGTACACGTTTTACGACGGCCCGCCCACGGCCAATGGCAAGCCGCATATCGGCCATATCTTAACGCGTTGCATTAAAGACCTCATCCCGCGGTACCACACGATGAAGGGCCGCGACGTGCTGCGCAAAGCGGGCTGGGATACCCACGGCCTGCCGGTGGAGCTGGAGGTGGAAAAGCTGCTCGGCCTGGACGGCAAGGAGCAGATCGAGCAGTACGGCGTGGAGCCATTCATCGAGGAGTGCAAGAAGAGCGTCTGGAAGTACAAAACCGAGTGGGAACGCATGAGCGAGCGCGTCGGCTTCTGGGCGGACATGGAGCACCCGTACATCACCTACGACAACGATTATATAGAATCCGTCTGGTGGTCGCTGAAGAAAATCCACGAAAAAGGGCTGCTCTACAAAGGCCACAAGGTAGTGCCGTACTGCCTGCGCTGCGGCACGGCACTGTCGTCCCACGAGGTGGCGCAGGGCTACAAGGACGTCGAGGAAGAGTCTGTGTTCGTCAAGTTCAAGGCCAAGGGCGAGCCGGAAACCTATTTCCTCGCGTGGACGACCACGCCCTGGACGCTGCCGTCCAACGTGTCGCTGAGCGTGCACCCGCGCCAGCAGTACGTGAAGGTGGAAGCGGGCGACGAGATGTACATCATGGCCGCCGCGCTGGTGGAATCGGTGCTGGGCCCCGAAGCCCGCGTGGTGAAAGAATACGTCGGCAAAGACCTGGAATACCGCGAATACGAGCCGCTGTATGATTTCGGCGCCGCGGACAAGAAAGCTTATTTCGTGACGGTAGACGAATACGTCACGCTGACAGACGGCACCGGCATCGTGCACAACGCGCCTGCGTTCGGCGAAGACGACGCGCGCGTGGGCCGCAACTACGATCTGCCCTTCGTGCAGATGGTGGATGAAAAAGGCCGGTTCAAGTCGGGCACGCCATGGGCAGGCGTGTTCGTGAAGGAGGCGGACCCCGCCATCATCGCGGACCTGAAAGCGCGCGGCCTGCTGCTGGCCGCCCAGCCCTACCAGCACAGCTACCCGTTCTGCTGGCGCTGCGATACGCCGCTGCTGTATTACGCGCGCAGCACATGGTTCATCCGCATGACGGCGGTGAAAGACCTGCTGCTGAAAAACAACCGCGCAGTCAACTGGCTGCCGGACAACATCAAGGAAGGCCGCATGGGCAACTTCCTGGAGAACGTCATCGACTGGGGCCTGTCGCGCGAGCGCTACTGGGGCACGCCGCTGCCGGTGTGGACGTGCGAATGCGGCCATATCCACGTCGTGGGCTCCATCGCGGAGCTCCGCGAGATGGGGGACAACGTGCCGGAAGATATCGAGCTGCACAAGCCGTTCATCGACGCGGTCATACTGCGCTGCCCGCAGTGCGGCGGCGACATGAGGCGCGTGCCCGAGGTCATCGACTGCTGGTACGATTCCGGCTCTATGCCGTTCGCGCAGTGGCATTACCCGTTTGAAAACAAGGAGCTGTTCGAGAAGCGCTTCCCGGCGGACTTCATCAGCGAAGCGGTGGATCAGACGCGCGGCTGGTTCTACACGCTGCTGGCCATCGGCACGCTGGTGTTCGAGCGCAACCCGTTTGAGAACTGCATCGTGCTGGGCCACGTGCAGGACAAAGACGGCCAGAAGATGAGCAAGCACAAGGGCAACGTGGTGGATCCGTGGGCCGTGCTGGACAAACAGGGCGCAGACGCCGTGCGCTGGTATTTCTACGTCAGCAGCGCGCCGTGGCTGCCCAGCCGTTTTTACGACGAGGCGGTATCGGAAGCGCAGCGCAAGTTCATGGGCACGCTGTGGAACACCTACGCGTTCTACATACTGTACGCCGACATCGACAGCTTCAACCCGAAGGAGCACACGCTGTCTCTTAACAACGTGATGGACAGGTGGATACTCTCGCGGCTGCATACGCTCATTAAAACGGTGGGGCAGTATCTCGACAACTACCGCATCACCGAGCCCGCGCGCGAGCTGGATAAGTTCGTGGACGAGCTGTCCAACTGGTACGTGCGACGCTGCCGCAACCGTTTCTGGGCTGCCGGCATGGAGCAGGACAAGGTGGACGCGTTCCTCACGCTGTACACCGTGCTGGAAGCGCTGTGCCGCCTCGCCGCGCCCTTAGTCCCGTTCATCACCGAAACGATGTACCAGAACCTGGTGCGCAGCGTGGACAGCGCCGCGCCGGAGAGCGTGCACCTGTGCAGGTTCCCCGCCGCCGACGAGAAATACATCGACAAGGCGCTGGAAGAGGGCATGGATACCGTGCTTAAAGTGGTGGTGCTGGGCCGCAGCGCGCGCAACACCGCTTCCATCAAAAACCGCCAGCCCATCGCCCGCATGTACGTGGCGGGCCTGGATGACCCCGGCGATATGTTCACCGAGCTGATTGAGGGCGAGCTCAACATCAAGCACGTATCGTTCGGCGCGGACGTCGCCCAGTACATCGCCTACAGCATCAAGCCGCAGCTCAAAACGCTGGGGCCCAAATACGGCAGGTTGATCGGCGCCATCCGCGAGCATCTCGCCAGCGGCGACGGCGTGGACATCGTAAACGCCGTGCGCGGCGGCGGCACGTACAGCTTCACGGTGGACGGCACGGAGGTGGCGCTCACCGAAGAAGACCTGCTGATAGAGCCGAAACAGAAGGAAGGCTTCGTGATGGAAACCGAAGGGGGAGTCAGCGTGATACTGGAAACCACGCTCACCGACGAGCTTATTGAGGAAGGCTTCGTGCGCGAGCTGATCTCCAAAATCCAGACGATGCGCAAGGAAGCGGGCTTTGAAGTGATGGACCACATCCGCTTCGCGCTCGCCGACAACGACAAGCTCAAAGGCGTGGTCGAGCGCAACGCCGACGAGATCAAATGCGAAGTGCTGGCGGACGAAATCGGCGACACGCTGTCAGGCTACCAGAAAGAATGGGACATCAACGGCGAGAAAGCCGTGCTGAGCGTCCAGAAGCTGGGATAATCATTCAGGTAATAGAGGCCGGTGCAAGTGCATTGGCCTTTTGCTATCCGCATACATCATGGGGGAGAGGCATCCTCTCCCGCTCATTCTATTTGTTTGGCACTTTCTTCCGTCCTCCACCCGTTCAGCCCCAGAAACAGCAGTACGCCAGGCAGAAGAAATATGGCCGGGTTTTCGTAGGCAAATACCAGATAGCGGAATATAAGCCTGGGTTCCAAAGGAGCGCCATCGCGACAATACGCCAGCCCTGCGCTGTAATGGAACAGCACCCACAAGGCAGCCGCAGCAAATATCGTCCACCTTACGCCGCGGCGTTTAATACGGATATCCCAGATCATCGATCCGCCGCAAAGAGTCGCAACAGGAATAAGCAGATATAACAAGGGTTCGGCAAAAAAGCGGTAGTACATGAAGTCGAGTCTGTATTCAGCCCTGAACAGATGGCTCAGATAAGGCCGGAGAAACATATTCAGCCCCAGCATGACCACCAATAGCCCGCCGAAAACGATCAACCCCTTCAGATACCGCTTCCGCCGCGCCGGGTCCGGCCCCGAAGCCTCCGTCTTCTTCTCCCCGTAGATCACTTCCGTTATGTCCACGCCAAATACGCCCGCGATGGCCGCCAGCGTGTCGAGGTCGGGCCGGGTGCTGCCGTTCTCCCATTGCGACACCGCCTGCCGCGTCACGTTCAGCCTGTCCGCCAGCGCCTGCTGCGTCATGCTGTTTTTCTTGCGCAGCTTTCTGATATGGCTGCCCACCGCGTTCAATCCGGCACCCCCAATGTTTTTGCTCTGTCACATATTTCTATATTAGGGATACGCTGATTTAATCGGGCAAAACAGGGCGAAACGTGGTAGAATAGAGAAAACGCATTGAGGCCACGCAAATGAAACAGCAAACCTTCACGGATATCGAATACTCAAATCGACGCA
>JBMNOT010000130.1:0-5786 GCA_050943225.1 Christensenellales bacterium
GCTTTATGCGCCGGGGCAGGGCGTGTTTCCACGCTACACAAGCGGGCTGCACAATGTGAAAGGGACGTCGATGGTGATCAGCCGAGGCTTGGGGAACAGCCTATTCCCGCTGCGCGTTTTCAACCGGCCCGAATTGGTGCTGGTCACGCTGCACGCCGTCTGACACGGCGAGCGCCGCCACATCTACTACAGCGCACTGAAGGCGGGAGATGATGTCCGGCTGGTGCAGCACCAGCAGCACCGTCTTGCCAGACTCCACATACAGGCGCTCAAACAGCGCGATCAGCTCTTCCGTCAGCGCAACGTCGAACCCCTTGAACGGCTCGTCCATCACCAGCAAATCCGCCGGATACAGGAATGCCCGCGCCATCGCGACGCGGCGCTGCATGCCGCCCGAGAGATCGTCCGGCTTTTTATGTTCGTGCCCTTTGAGCCCCACCGCCTCGATCATACCCTCCACCGCGGCGGCCATCGCCTCTTTGTCCATTATGTCTTTCAGCACGTATTCCAGATTACGCTGTGCGTCATACCAAGGCAGCAGCCGATCTTCCTGAAACATAAAGGATATTCTGTCCGGCACGCCGGTAATGGTGCCGGTGTAGTCTTTGTCCAGACCGGCTATCATGCGCAGCAGCGTGGTTTTGCCGCAGCCGGAGCGCCCGGTCAGCGCGACGACCTGCCCGGCAGGCAGCTCAAGGCTTAAGTTTTCAAACAGTACATGGTCGCCGAACCGCTTGGTCAGGTTTGTAATGCGAATACTCATAGGCGGCCTCCTTGCGGCAGCAGGCGCTTCAAACACTTTTCAAAAATGAGGCTGATGACGACGATGGCCAGCGTCCACGCAAAAAGGCTGGGCGTATCCAGATACAGCTTGGTTCTGTAAAGCTGGTAGCCCAGCGCGTATTTCGGGCTGGACAGCACCTCCGCTGCCACCACGGATTTCCATGAGAAGCCAAGGCACACCGCCAGCGCCGAGTAGATATGCGGTATCACGCTGGGAACGACAATGCCGGTGATCACCCGGCGGCGGCTGACGCGGAATACCGACGCCATCTCCAACAGCTGTTTGTCCACAGATTTAAGCCCTGCCAGCGTGTTGGTATAGAAAATCGGAAAGCATAAAAGCACGCAGGAAAATATCGGCACGAAGGACGATGTAAACCACACAAGCGCCAGCATGATGATGGACATCACTGGCGTCGCCTTGGCTGCGGCGACCACCGGGCGCAGAAGCTGTTCTAAAAACGCGGAGTGCATGGCGAGAAACGCCAGCAGTATGCCCAGTGCAAACGAGATTGCCACGCCCAGCACCACGCGCAGGAACGTAAACGCGACGCTGAGCCAGAACACATCCGTTATAACAAGGCCGGAAAGCGCGACAAACGTCTCCCAGGGGCTCGGCATATACAGCGACTGACGGATGATCATGGATGCCGCCTGCCACACGATCAGCCAAAACAGCACGGTCAAAGCAGTGTAAATAATCCGTCTCTTTTTGTACTTAGATGCGCGGCGTATGTCCATATTATCCTCCTGCTCATGGCTTGCATTATACCATAATACATGCACACTGTGCGCGGTTTTTTGGATATATTGCATACCAGGCTATACAATGCGGCGCTGTTCATGTATGATGAGTGATAGGAGATTTGGGCCATGGATTTTGCGCATCTTCATCTGCATACCGAATTCAGCCTGCTGGACGGCGCGTCGCGCATCGGCGACGTGGCGGCGCGCGCTCAGACGCTTAACATGAGCGCCATCGCCATTACCGACCACGGCGTCATGTATGGCGTGGTGGATTTTTATCGCAAGGTTAAGAGTGCTGGCATCAAGCCGATCATCGGCTGCGAGGTGTACGTTGCGCCCGGCAAAATGACGGACAAGACGCGCGAGATGAAGGAATATTCGCATCTCGTGCTGCTGGCGAAGAACAACGAGGGCTACAAGAATCTGATGCGCCTGTCGTCCATCGGCTTTACCGAGGGCTTTTACCATAAGCCGCGCATCGACTACGACGTGCTGGAGAAGTATAAGGATGGCCTTATCTGTATGTCCGCCTGCCTCGCGGGCGATATCCCGCGCATGATACTGGCAGGGGACAGGGAAGGGGCTGAGCGGCTCGCCAAAAGACTCAGGGATATGTTCGGCGAGGACTTTTACCTCGAGCTGCAGGACCACCATCTGCCCGAACAGAAAATCGTCAACGCCGCGCTGATCGATATGGCGAAATCGCTGTCCATACCGCTGGTGGCCACCAACGACACGCATTATACCGTGCAGGAAGACGCGGAAGCGCAGGACGTGCTGCTGTGCATCCAGACGCGCTCGTTTATAGACGATGAGGACAGGATGCGCTTCGGCTCCGACCAGTTCTACATCAAGAGCGCGCAGGAGATGGCCGCGCTTTTTCCGCATGTTCCCGAGGCCATCAGCAACACGATGGAGATCGCCAAAAAATGCGATGTGACGCTGGATTTTAACGCGCGGCACCTGCCTGTGTTCGACGTGCCGGATGGGGAAGACCATGCCGCCTATTTAAAGCGCATCTGCTACAAAGGGCTCTATGAGCGCTATAACCAGGTGACGGACGAGCTGAAAGAGCGGCTGGATTATGAGTTGTCCGTGATCGAGCGGATGGGCTTTACGGACTACTTTTTGATCGTGTGGGACTTCATCCGGTTCGCGCGGCAGCGCGGCATCATTGTGGGGCCGGGCCGCGGCAGCGCAGCGGGCAGCCTCGCGGCGTACACGCTGTACATCACCAACGTGGACCCCATCCAATACTCGCTGCTGTTTGAGCGCTTTTTGAACCCCGAGCGCATCAGCATGCCGGATATCGACATCGACTTTTGCATAGAGCGGCGGCAGGAGGTTATCGACTACGTCGTCAAAAAATACGGCGAAGACAAGGTGGCGCAGATCATCACGTTCGGTACGCTGGGGGCCAAGCAGGCCATCCGCGACGTGGCGCGCGCGCTCAAAATGCCGGTGTCCGAAGCCGACCGCATCGCAAAGATGGTGCCGTTTTCGTTCAAGATGACGATACAACGCGCGATGAAAGAAAACCCGCGCCTCAAGGAGGAATACCTCACTAATCCTGAGACCAAAAGGCTGCTGGACACCGCGATGAAGCTGGAGGGCATCTCGCGGCACGCGTCCACGCACGCGGCGGGCGTGGTGATCTCGCGCGACCCCATCACCGAGCATGTACCGCTGCAGATAAACCCGCGCGACGGCAGCGTGATCACGCAGTTCCCGATGAACACGCTGGAGAGCTTAGGACTTCTGAAGATGGACTTCCTCGGCCTGCGCAACCTCACGGTGATCCGCCATACCATTGAACTGGTGGAGCGCACGCGCGGCGTTAAGATCGAGATGGAGAAGCTCACCTACGACGACCCCAAGGTTTTCAAGCTCATCGCCTCGGGTGATACCGACGGCATATTCCAGCTGGAAAGCGCGGGTATGCGGCAGCTGGCCATGCAGCTCAAGGCCGAGAACCTCGGCGACATCATGGTGGTCATCGCGCTGTACCGGCCGGGCCCGATGGAAAGTATACCCACATATCTTGCGGCCATGCGTAACCCGAAGAGCGTAAAATACCTGCACCCGAGATTAAAGCCAATACTCGAGGAGACGTACGGCTGCATGGTCTACCAGGAGCAGGTGATGGAGATCGTGCGCGACCTTGCGGGGTATTCGCTGGGCCGCAGCGACCTGGTGCGCCGCGCGATGGGCAAAAAGAAGAAAGACGTGATGGAGAACGAGCGCCGCATATTCATCTACGGTGACGAAGCGAGCGGCGTTCCCGGCGCGGTGAACCGCGGCGTGCCCGCAGAGACGGCGGAGGCGATATTCGACCAGATGGTGGAATTCGCCGAATACGCGTTTAACAAATCGCACGCCTGCGCCTATGCGGTCATCACGTATTACACCGCGTACCTCAAGTGCTACTACAAAGTGGAGTACCTCACAGCACTGCTCAACAGCCTCATCGGCACGCCTGACAAGATATCCGCGTATATCCAGTACTGCGTGAGCAGAGGCATCAAGGTATTAACGCCGGACATCAACAAGTCCCGGTATCTGTTCGAGCCGGAAGGAGACAACATCCGTTTCGGCTTTGCGGGCATCCGGGATGTAGGCCGCGCTGCGGAGGATATCGTGACGGAACGCGAAAAGGGCGGGCCGTACACCAGCTTCCGCAATTTTATCAACCGCACTGCGGGCTTCCTCAACCGTAAGATGCTGGAAGGGCTGATACTCGCGGGCTGCTTCGACAGCCTGGGACTCAAGCGCGCGCAGCTGATGAGCGTGGCTGACCGCGTGCTGAAGACGGCGCAGGATGCCAGACGCAAAAATGTGGACGGCCAGATTTCGCTGTTCGACGCGATGCCCAAGGCGGATTCCGGCGACGCCGACGATTATCCGGACATGGAGGAGTTTGCGAAGGACAAGCTGCTGTCGCTGGAAAAGCAGGCCACCGGCGTCTACCTCTCCGGCCACCCGCTGGACCGTTTCAAGGCGGACCTGAAAAGCCGCGACGTCAACATATACAACGTGCTCTCCGCCACCGACGACGCGGAGGCCGCGAAATACTTCGAGTTGCGCATGGTGAGCCTGGCGGGCATATTGAGCGGGGTGCGCAAGCGCTCCACGAAGCAGAAAAAGCTGATGGGCAGCGCGTATCTGGAAGACCTTTACGGCACTATTGAGCTGATGGTGTTCCCCAGCGTGTTCGCCAGGGTGGAGCCGATGCTGGTGAACGACACCATCGTCGTGGTGACGGGCAAGGTGGACGTGCGGGAAGGCGAGGCGCCCGTGCTGCTGGTGGAGGATATAAAGCCTTATACCCAGCCCGACAGCAAGTACGCCGGCAAGCGGCTCTACGTGCGCGTGTCGGAGGCTATGGGCGAGGATTTAAGCGCCCTGCGCCGCATACTGCTCACCTCGCCGGGCAGCGAGCGCGTGTCCGTGAAGTTCGCGAGCACGGGCAAGGCGGTAAAGCTGAGCAGCGCGCTCGCCGTGACGCTGACGGACAAGCTGGTAGATAGTCTTAAAGCTGCGTTTGGCGCGGAGAATGTGGTGGTCCAGTAGCGCAGTGAATAATAACCGCTGTGTATTGAAGGAAACCGGAAATTATGCTACGATAATGCCAAAAGGAGCTTAAGAGCGATGGATTCAGCAAATATCTGCAATCAGGATTATATCGTGGTCAAGGCGCTGGAAGACGGCGTCAACATCATTGGTATGACGCGCGGCCGGGATACTAAATTCCATCACACCGAAAAGCTGGACAACGGCGAGGTGATGATTGCGCAGTTCACCGAAAACACCTCTGCAATTAAGATACGGGGCCGCGCGCAGATACTTACCGCATACGGTACTTTGAACTCCGGCAAGACGGAAGAATAGCGCGAGAAGGAACGCTTATGTGGTTGGTTGTGGGTATGGCCAGTTCCAAAAAGGCGGCTCAGGAGATGCAGCAGGCGCTGGAAGGCGAGGGCATACTCGTCAAGCTGCGCAATGTGTCCTCCAAATCGAAGGACGGCCGGGATACGTACGAAATACTGGTGCTGGAATCCGAGGCCAGCCAGGCCCGGGAGATATTATTGGAGAACGGGTTATTGTGACCGGTCCCGGCGGGGCCGCTTAAAGGGGGGCAATATGAAAACGGTAGAATGCAAGATCCGGGTGCGGTATTCTGAAGTTGGGCGGCAGGGGTATGCGCACCACTCCCATTATTTCAACTGGTTTGACGCCGCGCTGGAGGAGATCATCAA
>JBMNOT010000131.1:0-5732 GCA_050943225.1 Christensenellales bacterium
GGTCAGTTTCAGCCGCCCGCCGTTTACGATGAGGGCGTTGCCGTCCGCCTGTATCTTAACGCCCAGCGCCCGGCATGCGCCGATGGTCGCGCGGATGTCGTTGGATAAGTCCACATGCGCGGTGCGGCTTGTTCCTTCCGCCAGCGCCGACGAAATAATCGCGCGGTGCGCCGCGCTTTTGGAAGGCGGCACGATGACGGAGCCGGATAGTTTTGTTGGTCGCAATGTCAAATCCATATAGTCATCCTTAACATCGTTATTTACAGATCTTGTATAGCACCTAAATTATTTGGTGGACAAGACGGGCTTTGCCCGCGCAGCCCACACCTTGCGGCTTTACGCAGTTTCGAGTTACGAGGAACGCGTACAGCCGGTCAAAATGGCGGAAAACCGCAGGTTTTTCGACAAACCTACAGATACTCGGGCAGCGATGCGCGTTCGATGGGGTGCAGGAACGACTGTCCGGGTTCGCGGATCATCACGAGGTTCAGCTTATCCGCCATGTTCTTCTTGTCCACGAGTATCGCATCCAGCAGTTCTGATTTATTTAATCCCTTGATGCTGTACGGCAGGCTGTTCTTCTCCAGTACATACTCAATGCGCGAGGCGGTGCCGGGCAGGGTGAGGCTGTGGCGTTCTCCCGCGGCGGCGATGGCTGCCATGCCCATCGCGACCGCCCTGCCGTGCGTCATGGGAATTCCTTTTTGGGCGAAAACTCGCTCGATGGCGTGGCCGATGGTGTGCCCGAAGTTCAGCACCATGCGCTCGCCGGTGTCCTTTTCGTCTGCAGTCACCACGTCGCGCTTGATGGATACGCACCGTTCGATCAGCCTCTCCAGCTTCGGCGACTGCGCAGTGATGCGAGGGCCGTTTTCCAGCAGCGCAAACATGGTGGCATCGCGGATCAGCGCGTATTTTATGAGCTCCGCCATGCCGTCGGTGAAATCGGATTCGGGCAGCGTGGCCAGCAGGGAAGGGTCGATATACACCGCCGAGGGCTGGTAAAACGCGCCCGCGAGGTTTTTGCCTTCCGGCAGGTTGACGGCCGTTTTGCCGCCCACACTGCTGTCGATCTGCGCCAGAAGCGTGGTGGGGATCTGCACGTACCGCACGCCGCGCAGGTAGCATGCGGCCACGAAGCCGGCGAGGTCGCCCACAACGCCGCCGCCCAGCGCCACGATCACGTCCGCGCGGTTGTACCGGTGCTGCGCAAGCCGGCTGAGCAACTGCCCGAACATCGCGATGCTTTTGGACGCTTCGCCCGGCGGTACTGCGAACACTTCGCTCTGCATGTTGTTGTCCTCAAGCCTGGTCTGAAGCGCATTACCATACAGCGCGCCCACCGAATCGTCGGTGATGATGGCGAAGCGGCTTTTCGGAAACGCTTCAGCCAGCCGCCGGGGTATGCTGCTCAGCAGGCCGCGCTCCAGAAATATGGTATACGGGGACGAGGGCGTTTTGACGTCTATCCGTTTCATGAAACCTCCCGGGCGGAAATCCGCCGCAGCAACGCCTCCAGTGCGGCCGTGTCTCGCGATTTGACCGCCGCTTCCAGCGCGTCCAGCTGCGCATGGAATTTTCCGATGCTTTCCAGCAAGTATTCTGCGTTGTCCGTCAATAGTCCTGCCCAGAGCGGTGCGTTAATATCGGCGATGCGGGTGACCGAGCGGTAGCTGCCGCCCGCATATGTATCGTGGCTGCTGCCCACGGCACGCACCGCCAGTGCGACGATATGGGGGAGGTGGCTGAGGTCCGCAATCAGCGCGTCGTGCTCATCCGCCGGGACGGAGGGCATATCGCCGAAGCCCAGTGCCTTGCGGAGAAACTCCGCAAAGGCCAGCGCATTATCGCCCGTGCGCGCAGTGGGCGTCAGCAGCAGCGGGGCGCCGCGGAAAAGCGCCGCGTCGGAATGGGCGTAGCCCGACTTTTCGCTGCCTGCCATGGGGTGCAGGCACAAAAGCTCGTGCCCCGCAGCCAGCACTCCGGTCAAGTCGCGGACCACGGCGGATTTCAGCCCGGACATCTCCGCGAATACCCCGCCGGGCCGCAAGCTGCTACTCACCTGTTCATAGAGCGGGGCGACCAGCCTGGGCGGCAGGCTGCATATCACGCAGTCGTATCGGTTGCCGTCCGCCTGGAATTCGCCGGAGATCACGCCGTCTGACCGTGCGGCGCGGAGCACTTCCGCGTCAGCATCCAGCCCTTCGATGTTGCGGCAGCCCGCATATTTTAACGCTTTGGCGACGGAACCGCCGATGAGCCCTAAACCCGCTATCAGTATGCGGGCATCTGTAAAGTGCGCCTCCATGGTTACACCACCCTGCCCATCAGAGCTGCAGCGCCTTTGAGCTTTTCCACCACGGCGGAGAACTTCTCGGGCAGCAGCGACTGTTTGCCGTCCGACAGCGCCCCGGCGGGGTTCTCGTGCACCTCAACCATCACGCCGTCCGCGCCGGCGCACACCGCAGCCACGGCCAGCGGCTCCACCGCCCACCACAGGCCGGTTGCGTGGCTGGGGTCTACGATAATCGGCAGGTGGCTCTGCCGCTTGACGACCGAAACCGCGGAGATGTCCAGCGTGTTGCGCGTCGCTGTCTCGAAGGTGCGGATGCCGCGCTCGCACAGCACCACGTTGGGGTTGCCGCCCGATACGATGTATTCTGCGCTCATCAGCCATTCGTCGATGGTTGCCGAAAGGCCGCGTTTTAAGAGTATAGGCTTTTTCGTTTTACCCAGCTCTTTGAGGAGCGCGAAGTTCTGCATGTTGCGCGTGCCCACCTGTATGACGTCCACCATGTCCACGAACAGGTCGATATCCTCGGTGTTGATGATCTCGCTGACGATGGGCAGCCCAGTTTCCTTCTTCGCCGTCACCAGGTAATCCAGCCCCTCCCTGCCAAGGCCCTGGAAGCGGTACGGGCTGGTGCGCGGCTTGAACGCGCCGCCCCGCAGGAAATTGGCGCCTGCCGCCTTGACTGCGCGCGCGGCGGAGATGATCTGCTCCTCGCTCTCCACGCTGCAAGGCCCCGCCATCACCGCGAGCTGCTTGCCGCCGATGGTGAACCCGTCGCCTATGACCACGGTATCGTCTGGATGAAACGCGCGGTTGACCTTTTTGTAAGGCTCCTGCACGCGCATCACCTTTTTGACGACCTCGTGCTCCTGTATCGGCTCCATGTCCAGCGCCGAGGTATCTCCGATAAGGCCGAGTATCGAGTAGTTTACGCCGTCCATGCGCTGCACTTCCAGACCGTAGTCCGCCTCCAGCGAACGGACCAGCGCGTCCACCTTGCGTTTCTCCGCCTGGGGTTTCAGAATGATGATCATAAGCCTCGTCCTCCTTTTTGGCTGAAAAGCCCGTATAAACCCGTATAAACTAAAAGGGAGCCCGGCTATGAGCTCCCTGTATCTGCATAAATTTATTAGCTGTGGTCAATTAAGCCGCCCATATTACCGGTGTCCGCCTATTCTGATTTAACGCCAAATACCCGAAGCTAAAATAATAGCCCGGGTTGCTAAACGAAAAATACAGATTTGCGGACAAACGGTTGTTCATCAACGCGCTCCTTTGGCTTAACTTGCCTTATTATATGCATGCCCAGCCCTGTTCGTCAAGCATATTTTGTATATAGTGCTGTCCGTGAAAAATGCAAATTTAATTGCCTACCATATAATACCAGTTACACTTAAGCTGCAAACATCTCATTCGCCGATCTGTACCCAAAGATGCGCCTATGCTATTCTGCACAGAACACGAGGTCGCAGCTTTCCATGATATGAAGCTCAGTAAAATAGCGGTTTTCCAGCGGAATCCATTCTTCTTCGAAGCGTCGGAGCAGCTCCGCGCCGCTGCGCTCAAGTATGCGCCGTTTTTGCACATCGCCGCCGGCTTTCAGAAATACCTTGAGGTCGAAAATACTGCCCAGCGCCGGGTGCAGGCTGTAAACGCCTTCAACGACGTTCAGCCGTCTGGGCGTCACAAGGACAGGAGCGCTCAATTCACCGGTGCGGCAGTTGTAGCGGCGGTACCCAAACGGCCCGCCGCTTAAGATGCCCGCTATCACCTCATCCCGCAGCCGCTCGTAGTCCACGTTGCCGCCGGGCTGAGATAAGCGCGCCGGGGTTTTGCGCTCGAGCGGCAGGAAGAAGTCGTCCGTATGGAACACGTTGCAGTCGTATACCTCGGATATAAGAGAGGCCAAAGTGCTCTTGCCTGCGCCGCTGTTTCCATCTATCGCCACGTTGACGCCGGCTTTGCGTTCCAGCAGCGCGTCGATGCGTCGGAACAGCTCGATATAACGGCAGTATGCCGCCTTGACGACGCGGTATGCGGGCTTGTAGGCTGCGCGGTAGGCGTCGCTGTGCGACACGGGCGGGCAGCCCTGCTCAAGGTAGGTGCGGATATAGGCCGCCGCTTCGACGGCGTCCAGCGGCAGCGCCCCGCTGCGGCACAGCGACACGAACGCACCTAGCTTTTCGGCGAAACGCTCCGGTGAGCCTTTCACCGTGGCCGCCGTAGCGACGAACAGCCGGTTTACCGTCGCGGGGGAGACGCCCAGCGCGGGCAGCTCTCTGAGATGCAGTCGGCACAGCCCGCCGCCGATATCCTCAAACGCCTCGGCAGCGGCGCCCGGCGGCAGGCTGCGGCATTCCTTTTCAAGGCGGCGCAGGCTTTCCGCCGCGTCGGCGACCATATGCCCGCCGGCAAATTCGCTCTGGTGGAGCAGCTTGACCATGTCCTGGATCTGCATCGCGGAATACCGGCGGAAATGGCGGAGCATTAGCTCTTTCATGCGGCTTCAGATACTTTCTCGGTTTTTTTTCGCGTCAGCTGCAGCGCGATTAGGATGAGGGGGACCAGCACGATCTGTATGGCGATGCCGGGAAGCGCGTTTAGCACAGCGCCGCCGATCAGCATTTCCCAGGTGAATACAGTTCCTTTGATGCCGTACAGCACGAAGCTGACCAGGCTCCATACGATGCGCCCGCCAATCATCGCGAGTAATAACGCAGCATAGATGTATCCTGCTCGTTTGGGGAACAGCTTATAGAACAGCCCGGTTAGAAGGCCGTACGCCGCCAGCTCAAACGCCATCGCGACGGCGGTGGGAAACATGGGCGGCATGGCGAAGATGACGCTTCTTATCAGCGGCGCGATAAAACCCACGGCAAGACCCCACGGCCAGCCGCAGATAAAGCCGCACAGAAGTACCGGCAGGTGCATCGGCAGGAACATCTGGCCAAGATGGCCCATTTGAAGAGTTAGAAAAGGTAAAACCAGCGCCAGCGCAAGAAACATTGCGGCGAGCACCATTCTTTTGGTTTTAGAATAGGCCATTGAAAAAACAACCTCCCAAAAAATAAAAATACCATTGAGTACGCTTTCCTGTCGGAAAACAAATACCTTCATGGTATTGCAGAAAAATTCTATATTGGACGGGGTTTTTGCCGACTTCGTGCCGGCTCCGTTTCCCATTGATTAAAGCATATTTGATTTGACACGTCAAGGCACAAAAAGGCAGAAGCCGCAGCCACATGGACCATGGCTTCTGCGCTTGGATAGTATGTATGACTGATTCCTTTCAGCATATTTAGCACATGCCTCATGATTGCTTGTTACTTAGGGATACACTGATTTAATCGGGCAAAACAGGGCGAAACGTGGTAGAATAGAGAAAACGCATTGAGGCCACGCAAATGAAACAGCAAACCTTCACGGATATCGAATACTC
>JBMNOT010000005.1:0-30355 GCA_050943225.1 Christensenellales bacterium
GGCGGGCCCTGCGGCCCAAACGCCGGCCGTTTTCCGCAAATGCCAGCGCGTCGTCTTTCGCCCTGGCTGCAGCATTCCTTTTAAACGAAAACAGGGAAGAAAACCACAAGGCGCGTCCGATAATGCTTTTTTTCTTTCGCGCCAAACGAGAGAACGAAAGCTCCGCCCCAGGCGAAGACGAGAATAAACCCCGTTTCTTTTTCCAATCAGCGCGGCGCAGTTTGGACTCAGCCTGTTTTTCGGCCTTCGCAGGGCTTTTGGGCGTGTCTTCCAGATGTTCGCTCTTAGCGGCAGCACGCACAGATGCGGCTGCTTTCGGCTTTTTCGTGACAACCGCAGGCTGCGGCGTTACTGCCGAGCTTTTCCTGCTGATTTTGTTTTTCAGGTTTTTCAGAGCATTAATGCCTGAATTTTTTGCCATTCGGCTTTCTCCTTGTGCAAACGTGCACTCACGCCAGTATGCTCATCATAACGTACTCTTATCAAAATGTCAACGAAATTGTAATACTATTGTAACATTTTGCCGTTTTATTGCTCAATAGCCTGTGCGGCCAGCTGCGCCTCAATATGTTCCGATTCAGCGGTTTTTCCGGGGCTTGCGCCGTGAAACCGCAGCAGGCGCAGCACCGTCGCTCCTCTTTTTTCCAGAGTCTGTTTGTGCGCCAAAAGACACTTATCCGGGGCCGATTGCACGTTAGGGTCCGCCTGCAGGGTGAACAGCACGATCTTCTTGCCCGCCGCGTCCAGAGAGTCCAAAAAAGTGTTGACTGCGGGCGCCGTCTTGTTGGCCCACACCGGCGAGCCGATATACAGGCAGTCGTAATTCTTCATCTCCGCCGCGAAATCGTTCTTTATGCGGCTGCGCTTTCCGGCCAGCGCGCCAAAACCCGCCGCCATGAACGACAGTGCCGATTTTCCGCGCTTTTTGACCTCCTCCAGCTCGAAAACATCCGCACCCAGCTGCCTCGCCAGCGCTTCGGCTGCCACGCGCGTACTTCCGTCGTACGTATAATACACAACCGCCGTTTTCATATGCTCCCCCTAATAGTTTTCTATTGCCAACGCCGTATCTTTAATCCCCAGCGTTTTGGCCGTCATCTCCCGTATGCCGCTGATCAGGTTCGGGTCATCCGCGTTGTTCTTCTTCAGCAGCGAATCGATTCCATAGAACGCGACCGCCGTGCAGACCTCAGGATTCCTGACGTGGAAATATCCCTGTTCCAGCCCTTCCTCCACCACGTCTTCCAGCAGCGGCAGCAGCGTGCGCGCCCTCTCCTCCCGCACTACCGTCTTATACCAGTCCGCCGGCCCGTCCTTGAAGTAGGAATCCGTCTCGGGCGCGGTTTTCGCCTGCTCGATAAGCGCGGCAATAAAGTATTCCACCCGCGATATTGCGTCCTGTAGCGAATTCATCTGTTGCAAAAGCTGGTTCCGATACTCGTCCATCTGCATTGCTAGAATATAGCGCACGATGGACTGTTTGCTTTCAAAGTAGTAGAAAAACGTTCCTTTGGCAATGCCCGCCAATTCGCAGATCTCCTCAACCGGCGTCGCGTCGTAGCCCTTCTCGGAGAAAAGCGTGCGCACGCTGCTGAGAATCAGCATCTTTGTGGCCCTGTCGCCTGCCATAATCGCCTCCTGACTCTGTCCGGGCCGCGCAAAGCGGCCTCATTTTGTGTGATTATCGACCAAAGTCAGGGTTTTTATACATGTGTCAGCTATATGAGTTGTGTCAGAACCGGAAAACCGCCCGCCACCGTGAGCCGGGCAAATCCTGCGGGGCGGATATCGTAGCAAAAGAGATGCATGCTGTCACCGTGCAGCAGCGTCGAAAGCGCGGCCATCACGAAGCCTTTGTGCGATACGACCAGCACGCCGCCGTCCACGGGTTTCTCAATGATAGCACGGATTGTATTCGCCGCGCCTGCCAGATATTCCTGCACGCTGTCGCCTTGCGGGAACTTAAATTGTAGCCAGTCCGCCATATAGGCCTGCCAGGCTTCGGGCATGCGCCGCTCGATCTCGTCCGCGGCAAGGCCCTCAAATGCGCCGAAATCCATCTCGCGCAGTGCAGGCAGCTCCACGGCGGGCACATCCGGCGCAATGATGGCCGCCGTCTCTTTCGCGCGCAGCGCCGGGCTGCAGTACACACATTCCGGCCAGAAATCAGCCAGCTGCCGCGCCGTTTCCTGAACGGCAGCGCGGCCCGATTCCGCCAGCGGCGGGTCCAGCCGGCCGCAATACCGGCCCGAGAGATTCATTTCCGTAGCGCCGTGGCGCACCAGTACGAGCTCGGTCACCGCCCGTTCCTCCTACAATACAAAAAACGCCGCATATGCCGCGGCTTGTATGAAGCGAGTCTAAAACCCGACGCTCAGTCGAGGTTCTGCTTTTTACGTCCCACGCGCAGCTGCACCATCGCACGCGCCAGCGCGATCTGGTTCTGCATGTATTCCTGATAGCTCTGGCGCTCGCGCAAACGCGCCTCAGCCCTCTCCTTAGCTTCCTTGGCGCGGAGCATATCGATCTCCTCCGGCCATTCCGCCGCCTGCGCAAATATCAGCGTCTCGTCGGGCCGCACTTCCACAAATCCCTCAGTCACGGAACACTCCCGCCACTCGCCGTCGATGTTGAGCCGCAAAAGGCCGATGGACAGCGCGCACACCATGGGCTCGTGCATCTTCTGGATGCTGAGGTAACCGTCCGGCGTGGGCACGATAACGCTCTCCACCTCGCCGCTGAACACGGTGCGCTCAGGCGTGATGATCTCAAGTTGGTATTTTGCCGGCATGGCGCACCTCCTCTCGTCAGGACTTCTTATATCGGGCCTTTACGTCCTCGATATCGCCCGCCATGAAGAACACGCCCTCGGGGATTTCGTCCACTTCGCCGTCCACGATGCAGCGGAAACTCTCGATGGTGCGCTCCAGCGGCACGTATTTGCCGGGTATGCCGGTGAAAACCTCCGCCACCGACATCGGCTGCGACAGGAACCGCTGTATCTTGCGCGCCCTGTAAACGATAGTCTTGTCCGCATCGGAGAGGTCTTCCATGCCCAGCATCGCGATGATGTCCTGCAGCTCCTTGTAGCGCTGCAGCACCTCCTGCACGCGCCGCGCCACGTTGTAATGCTTCTCGCCGATGATGCGCGGATCCAGTATGCGCGAGGAGGATTCCAGCGGGTTGATCGCCGGGTAAATGCCCAGCTCCGCGATCTGGCGGGACAGCACCGTGGTCGCGTCCAGATGTGTGAACGTGGTCGCAGGCGCCGGATCCGTCAGGTCGTCCGCCGGCACATAGATGGCCTGCACCGACGTGATGGAACCGTTCTTGGTGGACGTGATGCGCTCCTGAAGCGCGCCCAGTTCATTGGCCAGCGTGGGCTGATAGCCCACTGCGGAGGGGATGCGTCCCAGCAGCGCCGACACCTCGGAGCCCGCCTGAATAAAGCGGTATATGTTGTCGATGAACAGCAACACGTCCTGATGCTCTTCGTCGCGCAGATGTTCCGCCAGCGTCAGGCCGGTCAATGCCACGCGCATGCGCGAGCCCGGCGGCTCGTTCATCTGCCCGAAAGCGAGGCACGCCTTCTCGATAACGCCGGATTCGCTCATCTCCTCGACCAGTTCATGGCCCTCGCGGCTTCTCTCGCCCACGCCGCAGAACACGGAATAACCGCCGTGCTCCGTTGCGATGTTGCGAATCAGCTCCATGATGAGCACCGTCTTGCCTACGCCGGCGCCGCCGAACAGGCCGATTTTGCCGCCCTTGGCGTACGGCGCCAGGAGGTCGATCACCTTGATGCCCGTTTCAAACAGCTCGGTCGCCGGGTTCTGGTCCGCGAACTTGGGCGGCTTGCGGTGGATGGGCAGCCGCGTTTCCGCGTTGATGGGGCCTTTGCCGTCGATGGGCTGGCCGATGACGTTCATCACGCGGCCCAGCGTCTGCTGGCCCACCGGTACTCTAATGACGTCGCCAGTGTTGATGACGGGAAGGCCGCAGTACAGCCCTTCCGTGGCGTGCAGCGCAATGCAGCGGACGGTATCGTCGCCGATGTGCATCTCCACTTCCAGCCACACCTCGCGGTCGCCCAGCTTGATGACCAGCGCGTTATATATCGCGGGGAGGTTGCCGTCGTAAAACTTTACGTCCAGCACCGGCCCCATGATGCGTATCAATTCGCCCTTGTTGACGATTCTGTAGTCTTCCATAGCGTTCTCCTCTATTTCATGGCGTCCAGCGCAGCGATAATTTCGGATATCTCGTTGGTGA
Organism: Christensenellales bacterium; assembly: GCA_050943225.1. Classification (GTDB taxonomy): domain Bacteria; phylum Bacillota; class Clostridia; order Christensenellales; family SZUA-584; genus SZUA-584. Next base: position 4,273 of record JBMNOT010000005.1, read on the forward strand.
TCGCGTACTGCCGCGCCTGATTGTACTGCCGCGTCAGGTTGGCGATCATGTCTTCGGCGTTCTTTGTCGCGCTCTCCATCGCTGTCATGCGCGCGCTGTGCTCGCTCGCATACGACTGGACAAGACACCCGTACACCAGGCCTATGATATACTGAGGCACCAGTATATCGAACACCTCTTTGGGCGACGGGTGGTAATAAAGCTCGCCGGAATACTGCGTTTCCGTATTGGTGTCCTTAAAGTTGGATATGGACACGGGCAAAAGCTTCAAAAGCCTCGGCTCCTGCCGGATGGCCGAGAAGAACTGGGTGTACACCACGTACACCTCGTCCAAGATGCCGTTCTCGTAAAGCTCCAGTATATCTCGTGTGATGTTGCGTGCATTGTAAAGCGACGGGTTCTGCGAGACGTGCAGGAATTCCACGTCTACCATAAAGCCCCGGCGCTCAAAAAACGCCCGCGCCTCCTGTCCGATTGTCAGTATGTAGCGCTCCTTGCTCTTCTGCATGGCCGAGAGCGCAAAGTTCAGCACGTTGTGGTTGTAGCCGCCGCACATGCCCTTGTCCGCAGCGATCACCACATAGGCCGCGCGCCCGCCTTCGCTCTCCCCGAAATACGGGTGGCTGAGGTCACGCGTGTGCGCCAGTATGTCCTTGAGCGAGGACTGCACCCGCTCAAAATGCACGCGGTTGTTCTCGTAGCGCACGATGGCCTTTCTCATCTTGGACGTGGAGATAAGGTGCATCGCCCGCGTGATCTGCTGCATCTCGGCAATGGAGTGGATGCTGTGCTTGATGTCGCCCATCGTGACCATATCAGTCCGCTTCCTCCGGCTCCAGCTTGATGCCGTTCTGCTGGCAGAATATCGGTACAAAAGCCTCCGCCGCCGCCCGCAGGTTATCCACCGATTCTTCGGAAAGGTCTCCTGTCCTGTCGATCTGCAGGCGCACGCCGGGGTAATTGGTGTCCACGTAATCGATATAGCGCTGTCCGAACTCCCGCACGTAGTTGAACGGGATCTTCATCAGGTACTTGTTGATCGCGACATACAGCAGCATGACCTGGCTCGCCATCGGGTACGGCGAATACTGCGGCTGCTTCAAAATCTCAGTCAGCCGCGCGCCCTGTTCCAGCGTCTCCCGCGTGTGCTTGTCGAGATCAGACGCGAATTGCGCGAACACCGCCAGTTCGCGGTACTGCGCGAGGTCAAGCCGCAGGCGGCCTGCCACCTTGCGCATCGCCTTGATCTGGGCGCTGCCGCCCACGCGCGACACCGAAAGGCCCACGTTGACGGCCGGCCGGATACCCGCGTTGAAAAGTTCTGTCTCCAGGAATATCTGCCCGTCCGTGATGGATATCACGTTGGTGGGTATATACGCTGAAATATCGCCCGCCATCGTCTCGATGATGGGCAGCGCCGTCATGGAACCGCCGCCCAGTTCCTTTCTCAAATGCGCAGCGCGCTCTAAAAGGCGCGAATGCAGGTAAAACACGTCACCCGGATACGCTTCACGGCCCGGCGGACGGCGCAGCAGCAGCGACATGGTGCGGTAAGCCACGGCATGCTTGGAAAGGTCGTCGTATACGATCAGCACGTCCTTTCCGTTGTACATGAACTCTTCCGCAATCGCACAGCCCGCGTACGGCGCAATGTACTGCATGGACGGCGCGTCGCTGCTCGTGGATGCCACCACGATGGTATATTCCATCGCGCCTTCTTCCTCCAGCGTCCTGATGATGGACGCGATGGTGGAAGTCTTCTGACCGATGGCCACGTACACGCAGTAGACGTTCTTGCCCTTTTGATTGAGTATGGTGTCCAAGGCGATGGCCGTCTTGCCTGTCTGGCGGTCGCCGATAATAAGTTCCCTTTGACCCTTGCCGATGGGCACCATGCTGTCGATGGCGATAATGCCCGTCTCCAGCGGTTCTTTGACGCCCTGGCGGTCGAATATCGCGGACGCTTCCGCCTCGATTGGGCGGCATTTGTCGGCAAACACCTTGCCCTTGCCGTCCATCGACACGCCCAGCGGGTTGATAACGCGGCCCAGCAGCCCTTCGCCCACGGGCACCTGCACCACTGTGCCGGTATTGCGGACTAGGGAGCCTTCGGAAACTTCCGTCACGTTGTTTAAAAGCACGGCGCCGATGTTTTCCTTAGAGAGATTCATCACGATACCGAAGGCGTTGTTCTCAAACTCCAGCAGCTCGCCGTATTTGCAGTGCTCCAAGCCCCGCACGATGACAATGCCGTCGCCCGATGAGATAATGGTGCCCACCTCGGAAACGTCAAAGTCGCCCGAGTATTCCTGAATGCGCTCCTTGGTAAACTTGCCGAATTCCTCCGTATCGATGTCCAGCGAGAAGTCCTCTTCTTCCTCCAGCGCGTCCTTCTTATACGGCGAATCCGCGTCCATAATGAAACTTTTTATTTTGGTGAGGTGCGCGCGCACGCTTTGGTCATACACCTTGTTGCCGAGCACCACCACAAAGCCGCCCAGCAGTTCGGGTACCACTTCCAGCGTAAAGCTGATCTCCTCACCCACCAGCGCTTCAAAACGCTTTTTTATCGATTGTATTGTCAGCTCGTCCAGCTTTACCGCTGATTTCAGTTTCCCCTGGATAGCCAACTTATCCCACCTTCTCAAAGAACTCGTCGATGATCTTTCGGTTGTCCTCCAGCGAGATCTCACGCGCCAAGACTTTCTCCGCAATCTGGATGCTCATTTCGGCGATTTCAGCGCGCATATCCAGCCGCGCCTGGGCTTTCTCCGCTTCAATTTCGCGTTTGGCGCGCAGCACCATGTCCCGAGCGTATTCCTTAGCGTTGTCCACAATTTCGCGCGCATGATCACGTGCCAATTCGTTGCTCTTCGTGATAATCGCCGCCGCCTCGTTGTGCGCGTCGGCCATCATCCTCTCATACTCTTCCTTCTGCCGCATCAGCTGTTTCTCGCGCTCTTCCAGCTCGTCTACCTTGTTTGCGAACTCGTTTTCGCGGTTCTTCATGAACTTCAAAACCGGCTTATAGATCAAAAGGCGCAGCAGAATAAATAAAATAATCACGTTGAGCACGTGTATGGCAATATTCACAGGATCTATTTCCAGCATGGTCGCACCTCACTTCTCTGCTAAAATACCACCCCCGCGGAGCTGTCAGATCTTCCCCAGCATCAGTATGGCGATAACAAATCCGTAAATAGCCGTCGTCTCGGCAAACGCAAGACCGATCAGCAGCAGCGAGTTGATCTTGCCGCTCGCTTCCGGTTGGCGCGCTATTGCATCCGCCGCCTTGCCGGTGGCAATGCCCATGCCAATGCCGGCGCCCAGTCCGGTCAGAGTGGCAATTCCCACACCGATTGCTATTATCGCAGCACCCATGTCACATACCTCCAATAAAATATATAATGTTCGTTGCTATCTCTTGGCCCCGTATGCCACCGTCTCCTCCATGAAGGACATCGTCAGCACGATGAATATATACGTCTGAATCCCCACGTGGAACAGGTTGAAATAGATGGACAGCACCGCCGGGATACCGAAAGACAGATACACCACGCCGTAGAGCAGGTTCATCACCACCATGCCCGCAAACATGTTGCCAAAAAGACGGAACGACAGCGATACCGGTATCACCGCGTGCGTCACCACGTTGATGGGCAGCATAAAAGCCTTGGGCTTTAAGAACCACTTCAGGCGGCCCCAGAAGCCGGTATAGTAGAAGCCGAATGCATTGATCAGTACAAACGACATCAGGGATAAAGCGATGGTGAAATTGATGTCCGTCGCCGGCGGCCGAAAACCGAACAGCTCGATGAGGCTGGTGGAAACGATCGCCAGCGCCACCGTGAACATGTAGGCAGCAAATGCAGAGCCGCGCTTACCCAGCTGGGAATCAGTGAATTTCTCGCAGGTGCTCACCACAATTTCCAGCACGTTCTGGATGCCTCTGGGCACCGTTTTGAAACGGGGAATCATAAACAGCCGTATGATAACGGCCGCTATGATGAGGATAAGCATGACGACCCAGGTGTAAAGCAGCGTCTCGCTGACCTGAAATCCAAACAGATTCACCTTAGGCGGCATCACCGTGATCTCTTCCGCCTGGAACGCCAACCCTGTCCACATTTGATTAACCATTGCTGCCGTCCTTTCCGTCTGCATTACTGCCGGCTGCTTTTTTCTGCGGCGCTTTGCGAAGCAGCATGATCACCAGCACCGCGATGATTCCTGCCAGCATGCCGCCCGCCGTATAAAGGAGGTGCGTCAGCGAGACCTTGGCAATCAGCACGAGTACCATCACAATCAGTGCGATTTTCAGGAGCAGCAGCAGCGCGCCCAAAAGCTTGGATGAAACCTTTTGCCCCAGTATCATCCGGCTCAAATATTTAAGGGCGAGCACCTGCAGCACCCCGATGGCCAAGCCGACAATTAACTCCCACATAGCCAATACATTCTAATCAATATGCTTCGAAAATGCAAGTTGCCTGGAGCCCGAATACATCCTGTAGATCGCGGGAACCTTCCAGATAGCTTTCAAACAGGCTTGCCCCCTGGTGCGCCATGCGCGCCAGCTCGCTCACCGGCATCCGCACCGCGCCGCCTGCGAGGTTGTTCCACGAAGCGAGAGGGTCGGAAATGCTGGCATGGTCCAGCAGCGCCTGTGCGCCGAAAGCCTCGAGCAGCGCCTTCGCGTCCACCACGCGCGCCATGCCGTGCGGAGCGCCATTCCTGTCATCCGGCAGGTAGTATTTTACTCGCTTGCAGCCGCTCTGGAACAGCCACGCGAGCAGGCCGCCCACCGACGCCTCATCCAGGTATACCGTCTCGATAACATCCACCGTGCCATCCTTCACGTAGTAGAGCATGTAGGCGGAAGCAGCGTCGTCCTCTATCAGCACCGCGGCCTTGCCTCCATCCACCGCCAGTTCGTCCAGCCGCCATTTCCATTCGCGTGGCCCCCGTACCACATACCCGTCGTAACGGCGCATCATCTTTTCATACAGCGGCATCAGCAGCGAAGCGTCGCTGGTCTCCAGCACATCCGCCCGCCGGTTGAACGGTGCCGCCGCCTTGATGTCGTGTTTGCGCACATATGAATAAGTTCCCCAGCCCAGCCGCTCATAAAATGCGTGCTGGAATGGATACAGATGCGTCATCAGTATCCCGCGCTGCCTCATCAGCGCAAGCGACTCGCGCAGCAGTGTGCGCATCAGCCCCTCGCCGCGGCGCGCCTCGTCCGTAGCTGCCCCCGCGATAAAGGCGGACTTAAGCGAACGCCGCTGGATGCTGATTGTATAGGGGATCATATGCAGCACGGAAACCAGGCCGTCGTCAAACAGGCCCAGAGACTGTTCCGGCAGCACCTTGTTATCAAAATACCAGTCAATATACGCGTCGGTATCGTCGAACGAACTCTTCCACAGTGCCTTGGCGGCAGGCATGTCCTCTGCTGTCATCAATCTGATATCCATCACTGTGCCCTCGTACAGGTGTATTTTTCCACGAAGAACGCCGGATGATAGGAAAGTTTTGCTTTTCTCAGCCCCTCAATCCCCATATCCTCCTCGCGGTTAATATATTTGACGTCGCTGAATTCGTGGCGTGCGAATTCCCTGTTGATGAGCGGATACGCCCCCCTGAGGTTCGGGTTGGCTTTCTCGAAATGGATAATCGCCATGTCGCCAAATTTCTCACCGATAGAAAATCCCTCCAGCTTGCCGTCTACGAACAATAGGCCGCATTTAAGGCCCAGCGGTTCCAGGTTGCGCAGCGCATCTTCGGTGGCCCACCTCTCGTTCTGGAAGCTCTGCGTGAGGCCGCCCTTGCTTTCCAGCCAGGCGTCGTACATCGCCATGCATAAGTCATAATCGTCCGGCGTATAGCGGCGGTATTCAAAGCTGTGCTCATCGAGCAGCCTGTTGATGTGGTTGCGTTTGGCGTGATACTTTTTGCCTTCCAGCTTGATGAGATCCTGCGCGTTGTACACGTACTCAAAGTTGGCGCGGTCCGGCACCATCACATAGCGGCTCGAGCAGTCCCGCTCGATCCGTTCCTTGAGCGGCACCGTCACGCCCTTCATCAAAAACGATTCGCCGCGGCTTTCCAGAAACTCCTCGCACCGGAGCATCGGCTCCAAAATGCTGGTGTCGCAATTTCCCAGCAGCGGCGGCAACATAAACGAAATATCCTTGGAGGAAAGATGTAAATACATGGCCAGATCATCAGTTGCCATCCGGATGTTCATGGCCTTGCGCCAGATGAATATGTTCGCGAACGAAGCCTCCACATTGTGATATCCATAACGCTTCGTGTATTTTTCGAACCGGCTCTTATCCTCCAGTTTTATTTCCTCAAATTTAAGCATGCAATCTCCTCTGTGTGTTAATTATCCTATTATATACCTTTTGCCCCTTTTTTCAACTTGTTTCGCAATTGATTCTCAATTATTTATCCGCTTATAAAACCAACAAACGAGCTGGCCGCCCATACCCTTTGCCTGACGCCGTTTTTACTGCTTCCTGATTAAAGAAAAGCGCTCCGTGAGCGCCGCTGCGCCATCAGAGCGCTATCTGTTTCCAGTCGTTTAGTCTTTAAGGATCTCGCCGTCGGGCGTTATCACCGTTACCTGCCACGGTATCATCTTACCGCTCTGGATCAGCGCCTGCCGCACGGCGTGCTCCAGCCCGCCGCAGCACGGCACGCTCATCCGCACCACGTCTACACTCCGTATGTTGTTGTGCTTTAATATCTCCGTCAGTTTCTCGGTGTAGTCCACCATATCCAGCTTGGGGCAGCCGATCAGCGTCACTTTGCCCTTCATGAACCGGCTGTGCATATTCGCATAAGCGTATGCCGTGCAATCCGCCGCGACCAGCAGCTTCGCGCCATCGAAGAACGGCGCGTTTACCGGCACCAGCTTGATCTGGCACGGCCACTGGCGCAGCTCGGAAGCCGCCGGCGCCGTTTCGGCCTGCGCCTTCTGTGCGGGCCTCTGGGCAAACGACATAGCCCGCGCGGACGGGCAGCCGCCGCCGTGTCCAATCGCCGCCGCCTTCTTCGCCGCCAGGTGCTTTTCCACCGCCGCTTCGTCGAATTCCGCCGCCTCGCGCTGCTCGATGGAAATCGCGCCCGTCGGGCATTCGGGCAGGCACGCGCCCAATCCGTCGCAGTACGATTCCGAAATCAGCCGCGCTTTGCCGTCAATAATCTGAAGCGCGCCCTCATGGCAGGCTTCCACGCACAGCCCGCAGCCGTTGCATTTTTCTTCATCTATCCGAATAATATCTCTTTTCATCACCAATTCCTCCTTGTCTTGTTGACTTGATTATAGTATACTATCGCCGAACAATCTGTTGCTTTTGCAACAACCCGGAGTGTTTATGAACTGCCAGCAGATTTACGACAAGCACATATCGCTTTTTGAAGGCATCCGCTGTCCGGAGCTGGAATCCATGCTTACCTGCCTGGGCGCGAAGATTTCGGTATACAAAAAAGGCGATTTTATGCTGACCGCAGGCAGCCCGCTGCGCCATGTCGGCGCCATGATGTCCGGCCATGCGGTGGTCAGCCGCGACGATATACTGGGCAACCGCACTGTGCTCACCGTGCTGTCGCCGCCGCAGCTTTTTGCGGAATCGCTGGTGTGCGCGGGCGTCACCACCAGCCCGGTCAATGTGGAGGCTGTGACAGACGCGGAAGTGCTGCTGATCGCCTTCGACAAAATCGTGAGCACCTGCTCGTCCTGCTGCGGCCATCACAACCTGCTGATCAAAAACATGATGCGCGAGGTCGCACGCAAAAACCTGGAGATGAGCGAGAAGCTGGACCACCTCTCCCGCAAGACCACGCGGCAGAAAATAGCGTCCTTCCTGCTGAGCCAGGCCGCAAAGGCAGGCAGCAGCCGCTTCGACATCGCGCTGGATCGGCAGGCGCTGGCAGACTACCTGTGCGTGAACCGCAGCGCACTCTCCCGCGAGCTTTCGGGTCTCAGTGATCTGGGTCTTATTAACTATCACCGCAGTTCGTTCGTTATCCGCAACACCAAAGGGCTGCAAGCCCTGCTGGAGAGTGAATAGTATAATATTGGAATACAGTCAGATATGAAAGGATAAAAGGCACATGACACAGGGCAGCGGCGTGACATACGCCCAAGGCTTTACTGCCACCGGAGTGGCGTGCGGCATCAAGAAAAGTGGAGGGCCGGACCTCGCAGTTGTCAAATGCGACGTGCGGGCGCGGGCCGCGGGCATATTTACCCGCAACATCGTCAAGGGGCACTCGCTCATGCTCGCCCGTAAAAACGTCCGCAACGGGTACGCCCAGCTGGTGGTCATCAACGCAGGCTGCGCCAACGCCTGTCTCGGGCCGCGGGGCGACGCGGACGCGCTGGAGATGGCGCGGCTTGCGGCAAACCGTTTCGGCGTCCGTCCGGGCGACGTGCTCACGGGCTCCACCGGCGTTATTGGGTTTCCGCTGCCGCTGGACAAGATTGCGGCGGGCCTAGATGCCGCAGTGCTCAGCCGATCGGGCGGCTCGGACGCCGCGCGGGCCATCATGACCACCGACACCGTGCCCAAGGAGGCGCAGGCCGACGTCATCATCGGCGGGCGGACGGTGCGCATCGGCGGCATGGCCAAAGGCTCCGGCATGATCCATCCCAACATGGCGACCATGATATCGGTGCTCACCACTGACGCGGCCATCTCCGTGCCCGCGCTACGGCAGGCGCTCAAGGAAGCGGCGGCGGTATCGTACAACCGCATCTCGGTGGACGGCGACACCAGCGTGTGTGACAAGGTGCTGATACTGGCTTCCGGCGTTGCGGGCAACGATGTCATCGAGCCGGGTAGGGAAGAATACGCCCAGTTCACTGCGGCGCTGACAAATGTATGCGTGCGGCTTGCCAAAATGCTCGCCGCGGATGGCGAAGGCGCGACCAAGCTGCTGACCATACAGGTGAAAAACGCCCGCTCCGCAAGGGACGCGCATCTGATCGTAAGCGCAATCGCCAAATCGCCGCTGTGCAAAACCGCGGCTTTCGGCAACGACGCCAACTGGGGCCGCCTGCTGACCGCGGCCGGCTATTCCGGTGCGCGCTTCAACCCGGAAAAGGTGAACATCTGGATAGGCAGCGTGAAGGTATGCGAAAACGGCGGCGGGCTGCCCTTCGACGAGGAAGCCGCGCTGCGCGAGCTGAAGCAGCGCGAGGTGACATACACGCTGGACTTCGCGGACGGCACCGCGGCGGACACCATGTGGACGTGCGACTTTTCGCTGGACTATGTCAAAATCAACGCGGACTACCGCACTTGAAAATAAAACGGCAGAAATAAGGGGCCTCATGCTGTCTTGCATGGGAGCCCTTTTCAGTTTATCCCCCGACCCCTTTCCACCCTCTATATACCCTTTACATCAGCCGCCGTATTATCGGTTAGCCAGGCTGGCCACGGCATTCACCAGCGCATCCACGTCGTCCGCCGTATTGTACACGCCGAGCGACGCGCGTACGGCGCTTGCGAGGCCGTAGTGCCGCAGCGTGGGCTGTGCGCAGTGGTGACCCGAGCGTATCGCAATGCCCTGAGCATCCAGACGCTGCGTGACATGTTCCGGCTCCATGCCGTCCACCAGGAACGTCACAACGCCCGCTTTTTCCCGCGGCGCGCCGATAAGCCTGACCCCGCGGATGCGCGACAGCCCTTCCACCATGCGCTGCGTCAGTTTCTGCTCGTGCCTGCGGATGCGCTCCAGCCCGATGCTGCGCAGGTAATCCGCCGCCGCGCCCAGGCCCACCGCGTCCGCGATGTTGCCGGTGCCCGCTTCAAACTTCTCCGGGCTTTTGTGAAAGCGCGTATACTCAAAGGTCACGCTGTCGATCATCCCGCCGCCGCCCTGGTATGGCGGCATCGCCTCCAACAGCTCTTTTTTGGCGTACAGCACGCCGATACCCGTTGGGCCGTACATTTTGTGCCCCGACAGCACGTAAAAGTCCGCATCCATCGCCTTGACGTCCACCGGCAGGTGCGCGGCGGACTGTGCGCCGTCCACCAGCGCCAGAGCGCCGTAGCGGTGCGCGGTGGCGCACATCAGCCGCACGGGGTTGATAGTGCCCAGCACGTTTGACACGTGCGTAAACGCCGCAATGCGGGTGCGGGGCGTGAACAGCCGCTCAAACGCAGCCAGATCCACGTCGCCGCTGCTGAGGATGGGCGCGACGCGGAGCACCGCGCCGGTCATCTGCGCCAGCAGCTGCCACGGCACGATGTTGGAGTGATGCTCCATCTCCGTCAGTATGATCTCGTCGCCCTCCCTTATATGCGCCCCGCCCCAGCTTGCGGCCACCAGGTTAATGGCCTCGGTGGCGCCGCGCACAAACACCACTTCGCTGCGGTCAGTCGCGCCGATCAGCGCCCCCACCTTTGCGCGGGCTTCCTCATACGCCGCCGTGGCCTCGCGCGCCAGCGTATGCGCCCCGCGGTGCACGTTGGAGTTGCAGCGGCTGTAATAATCGGCCAGCGCGTCCATAACGCACTTGGGTTTCTGCGTGGTGGCGGCATTATCCAGCCACACCAGCGGGTGTCCGTTTACCCGCCGGGCCAGTATCGGGAAATCGCTGCGGATATCCGCCGAGGCCTGCCGCTTCTCGAAGTAGTACCAAGGCTCGGCGTATGTTTCCTCCACCGGCACCGGAATGCTGCACGGCCTTGCGCCGGGTTCAGCATAAGCCATGCATTCCGGAACGGGATGCGCCCAGTAAACGTTCTGGAGGATATCGCGCAGCGGCGTGCCCTCCGGATATTGGCGGTACTCACCGGTAATCATGGTAGCTGCCCACCTCGACATTCTCGAGCACGCCCAGCGCGTCGCTGGCAAGCACCGCTACGGAGAAGTACAGGCTTAAGATGTACGAGGCGATGCCCCGGTTGTCGATTCCGGCCAGCCGCATCGATAGGCTGGGGATGTCGGTTTCGTCGGGGATGCCGGGCTGGTGCAGGCCGATTACGCCCTGCTCTGCCTCGCCGACGCGCATCAGCAGTATGTTGGTGCGGCCCCCGCAGCGGCGCGGGTTCATGTGGCAGCCCACCATCAGCTTGTCGCACGGCACAATCGGCACACCGCGCCATGTGATGAACGGCGAGCCCATGATGTGCACCGCCACCGGAGGCACGCCGCGCTTGGTGCATTCACGGCCAAACGCCGCAATGGCCTTCGGATGCGCAAGGAAGAACGCCGGTTTCTTCCATACCAGCGCCAGCAGTTCATCCAGATCGTCCGGCGTGGGCGTGCCCTGTCGTGTGCTCACCCGCATATCCGGCGCTGCCACGTGGAGCAGGCCGTACTCCGGGTTGTTGATCATCTCCCATTCCTGCCGTTCGCGCATGGCTTCGATGGTCAGCCTCACCTGTTCGTCCTTCTGGTTGTAAGGGCAGTTGAATATATCTGCCACATTGGTATTCAGGCGCAGTATCGTCTGCACCACGCTCAGCATGTATTCATCGGGCTGTTCTTCGTAGTCCGGATACGTTTCCGTAATCCAGTCCTCATCGATGGGCGTATGCTTGGCCTCAATCAGTTTTTCGCCGTAATCGTTGACCGGCTCGTTCGCATCCAGTATCCGCTTGATGCGGTTTACCCGGTATATTCCGGCCTGCACCGGCACCCAGAGCAAAAAGTCCAGAAACCAGCGCGGCGTGATGCTCTCCATCATGGGCCGCGTTTTGGTGGTATCCGACAGCCGCCGGGCTGCTAATGGATGCAGGCTCATATGTGTAATGCCGTTGTGGTCCGTATGATTCATTGTCTTACACCCGCTTCTGATATATATGTGATAGCCCCTAAGGGTTCTTCTGTATGATATGTGTGCAGACCACGGCTTGTGACGGCGCGCCGCGCGGCGGAAATCGCCCAACAAAAAAAACGCCGGACCGCTATTTGGCGCATCCGGCGCATATAATGGCTTGCTTATAGTATGATTATTTCAGATCGATCATTTCCGACGCAAAAACCACGATATTGCCGTTGGAATTCCACAGCACGTTTTTGCCGTCCGGCTTGATGTTCTCGAACCTGGTGCCGTATTTTTTGTATACTTCCTCAGGCTGCGTGCCGTACTGCCGCGGCGAGAAGGTGATGTGCCCGGTCACCGACACCACTCCCTCGTCATACTTGTCTTCCGTTATCTTGAACTGCTGCGATATCTTTTTCCCTTCAACGGTGACAACAGCGGAATCCAGAGTTATGCCGCTCTGCGACTCTACCGAAACGCAGACCAGCGAGCCGGGCAGAACGTCTATCTCTCCAGATACGGTGATGGTATCGCCGTCAATCGTCATCTCGCACGAGCCGGTCACCGTCACCGGCGTAGCGCCCTCTTGCATAGCGGGCGGCTTGAGCGTGCCACCGCCGCAGCCTGCCAATGCCACTACAAGTATCAGCGCCGCCACCACGGCCGTTATCTTAAAACACTTTTTCAGCATAACAGTCCCCTTTGTTCAATATCGAAATTCAGTATACAGAAAATAAACGGGTCTGTAAAGCGAAAACCTTCCGCACCGTCCAGCCGTCTGGGCAGGCTTCGATTTTTCCCGTTAATTCCCTGTTTTGCCTGCCGGTTTAAAGTTTATATTTACATAAGCCAGTATATAGATGCAGCGGGAAGGTAATTAAGTTTGGCAATAAAACGTAAATATCTGGGCGCAGCGCTGATTGACGCGGGCATGATCACGCGGCAGCAGCTGAACGAATGTCTGGCAATTCAGAAAAAGACGGGCGAGCGCCTGGGGCGTATCCTCAAAAACAAGGGCTATGTCACGGAACGCCAGCTGATGGAGATCATGGAGTTCCAGCTGGGTATCCCCTTTGTCAATCTGGACGCTATCAACCTGTCCCATATGCTGTCCAAGCACATCCCCGCCACGCTGGCGCGCAAGCACAAAATGGTGCCGATCCGGGTGGAGGGCAAAAAGCTGTTCCTCGCAATGGACGACCCGGTGGACTTTATCGCGCTGGAGGACGCGCGCGTGGTTTCCGGCCTGGATATCTACCCGATGCTGTCCACCGAGCACGCCATCGAAACCGCCATCACCAGGATTTACGGCAATGAATACGCCGAAACGGCCATCAAGGAACTGGCTGCCGAGAACGCCAGGGAGGAAAAGGAGGAGCAGGAGGCACCCGTCTCGGACATCTCCAACGCCCCCATCGTCCGGCTGGTAAACTCGCTTTTTGAGCAGGCCGTCAAAGCAAAGGCAAGCGATATCCATGTAGAGCCTACCGAGAACGACCTGCGCGTACGCATGCGCATCGATGGTCAGCTGCTGACGGTGCTTAACATACCCAAGAAAGCGCAGTCCGCCGCGCTGACTCGCCTGAAAATCATCGGCAACATGGACATCGCCGAGAAACGGCTGCCGCAGGACGGGCGTTACAAGCTGGTGGTTTCGGGCAACGAAATCGACGTGCGCATGTCGTCGCTGCCCACCGTGCACGGTGAGAAAATCGTGATGCGCCTGCTGGACAAGCAGAACTTCATCATCGCCAAAGACAAGCTGGGCTTCTCGGAGGCGAACCTTAACAAGTTTGACGCGATGCTCAAAAATCCGCACGGCATCATACTCGTCACCGGACCCACAGGCAGCGGCAAATCCACCACGCTGTACGCGATGCTGAGCGAGCTCAACGATTCGACCAAGAACATCATCACGGTGGAAGACCCGGTGGAATACACGATGGCGGGCATCAACCAGGTGCAGGTGAATACCAAAGCAGGTCTCACATTCTCCGCCGGCCTGCGTTCCATACTGCGTCAGGACCCGGACATCGTGATGATCGGCGAGATCCGCGACCAGGAAACGGTGGAGATTGCGATCCGCGCGGCCATCACCGGCCATCTGGTGCTGTCCACCATCCACACCAACGACGCGCCCGGCACCATCTCGCGGCTTGTTGACATGGGCATACCGCCCTACATGCTCGCCGCCTCGCTGGTGGGCATCATGGCGCAGCGGCTGGTGAAAAAAATATGCTCGTTCTGCAAGGCGCAGTACACGCCCAGCCGTTTTGAGCTGTCGGCAGCCGGGCTGCCGCCCACCTACAACAAGCCCATCTATTACGGTAAAGGCTGCTCCTACTGCAACAACACCGGCTACAAAGGCCGCGTAGCGGTGCACGAGATGCTGGTGGTGGACCGCGAAGTGCGCGACATGATCTCCCGCGGCGAGACCGTCGACGCCATCCGCGATTATGCTGTCCGGCAGCAGCACATGGGCAGCCTGGCACAGGAATGCATCGCCCTGATGGAAAAGGGCGAAACCACAATACAGGAAGTCATCAACACGGCATACTCATACAAAGGAGAGGGCGAATGAACATCTATGAACTGATGGAAAAAGCAGCGGCAAACGATGCGTCCGACCTGCATATCACCGTCGGCCTGCCTCCCATCATCCGCGTCAGCGCGGGCCTTATGCCCCTCTGCGACCAGATCGTCACGCCCGATATGTCCGAGCGATTTGCCCGGGATATTATGAAGGACGACCAGTGGGACAGCTTCATGGCGGCGGGAGAGCTGGACTTCTCGCTGTCGGTGCCCGGCAAATACCGGTACCGCATCAACACATTCAGGCAGCGGCAGAGCATCGCGCTCGCCATGCGCCTGATCAAGTATAACCCGCCGGACATCAATACCCTCGGCCTGCCCCCCGTGGTGGCCACGCTGTGCAACCTCTCGCGCGGGCTGATACTCGTGACCGGACCCACAGGCAGCGGCAAATCCACCACGCTCGCGGCGATGGTCGACATGATTAACAACACGCGCAGCAAGCACATACTGACGCTGGAAGACCCCATCGAGTACCTGCACCGGCACAAAAAATGCATCGTCAACCAGCGCGAGATCGGCGTGGACTCGGGCGATTACGCCCGCGCGCTGCGCGCCGCGCTGCGCCAGGACCCGGACATCATACTCATCGGCGAGATGCGCGATCTGGAAACCATCAGCATCGCGCTGACCGCAGCCGAGACGGGCCACCTGGTGCTCTCGACGCTGCACACCACCGGCGCGGCGCAGACCATCGACCGCATTATCGACGTGTTTCCGCCGCACCAGCAGCAGCAGATCCGCATGCAGGTGTCGCTGACGCTGATGGCGGTGATATCTCAGCAGCTCATCCGGTGTACTGACAACAAGACGCGCGTGGTGGCGGTGGAAACGATGGTGGCCACGCCGGCCATCCGCAACCTCATCCGCGAGAACAAAACTCACCAGATACCGGCCACGATGCAGGCGTCCACCGCGGCGGGCAACCTGCTGATGGACAACTCCCTGGCGAACCTGTATAAAGCGGGCCGCATCAGCCGGGAGTCGGCGCTTGCTCACTGCATCGACCGGAACTATATCTCGACCATTCTATAACTACTGAGAGCGGGGTGATCGAAATCAAATACCTGTATAAAGCGGCCAACAGGGCCGGACAAACGGTGGAAGGGCTGATCGAAGCGCCCGACAAAAAGGCCGTGGTGTTCGCGCTGCGCGCCAAATCGCTGTACCTGCTCGACCTGTCGGAAGTCAGCCAGAGAAGCTCGACGGACATCGCCCTCGGCTCCGGGATGCTGCCCAAGCGCACGCTGGCGGTGTTCTGCACGCAGTTCGCCAGCATACTGAAAGCGGGCGTACCGCTCATCCAGGCGCTTTCCATACTGGAGGAGCAGACGGATAACACCAAGCTCAAGGCAATACTGCAGGCAGTGGGCGAAGACCTGCAGCGCGGCAAGGGTCTGTCGGAAGCGCTGTCAATGCATGAGCGCGCGCTCCCCCCCATCATGATTAAAATGATCGAGGCGGGCGAGATCAGCGGCACGCTGGACATCTCGCTGGAGCGTCTCGCCACTACGTTTGAAAAGGAACATCAGATTGCCAAGAAAATACGCTCCGCGATGATGTATCCCATGATCGTCACCATCGTGGCGGTGCTGGTGGTGATATTCATGCTGCTGTTCGTAATCCCCAAGTTCATGGGCTTCTTCAACTCGACCGGCACCGAGCTGCCCGCTATCACCCAATTCATGCTGAACCTGAGCGAATTTATCCAGCACAACTGGATGATACTGGTCGGCATACTGCTGATGATCATCGCCGGTTTCAAGGTATTCAAGTCGTCACCCGGCGGCCGGCTTGCCTACGATTCCTTCAAGCTGCGGGCGCCGCTGTTTAAAAAGGCGGTCACGCGCATACTCGCCGCCCGGTTCAGCCGCACCCTCGCCACGCTCACCAGCACGGGCGTTTCGCTGACGCAGTCGCTGCGCATCGCGGGCAAAGTGGTGGGCAACCGTCTCGCGGAAAACAGGCTGATAGACGTGGAGGAATCCATCAAGCAGGGCAAGGCCTTAAACGCAGCCATAAGCGAAGCGGCGCTGTTCCCCAATATGCTGGTGTACATGACCAAAATAGGCGAGGAATCAGGCACGCTGGACCAGATGACGGGCAAGGCGGCGGACTATTTCGAGGAAGAAGCGGACGCAGCCATCACCAGGCTGACGACAATACTGCAGCCCGTGCTGCTGGTCATCGTGGCGGCCATCATACTGTTCGTCATGCTGTCGGTGCTGATGCCCATGCTGACAATGTATTCCAGCATCAAATAATTTACAAATTTTTAGGTTTATATGTTTAATTAATTGTATTTGCGTTTATAAAACACGTGGAGCGCTTTGCAAAACGCATTGATATCAATTTGAAAGGAGAATCGAAGCATGTTCAAACTCTTGCGCAGGAACAGGAAAGGCTTTACGTTGATTGAGCTCATCGTCGTCATCGCCATACTCGCGATACTCGCGGCCATCGCCATCCCCACGTTCACGACCATCACCCGGGACGCGAACCAGAGGGTGGCTGTCGCCAACGCGCGTAACATCGCGACCGCGATCAACACGTACAACGCGTTGTACCCGAATGAGACTCCGATTTCGGCCGTAGAGGGCGCCAAAACAACGCTGACCGGCGCCAGCCTGTGGCCTTCCGGTCTGACGGATGATGACGCGGCAAATGCCAACAAGCTCATCCAATTTGAAAACAACGTTGCGGTCGTGGACGCCACGATCAGCATATATGATTAAGTGTAAAAGCACTCATTTGCGCATTTATGGCGAGGGACAAATTCCCTTGCCTTTTTTTGTCCGTTTATGTGTTGCAAAGCCCAAAGCATGTTTTGACGCGGGCGGATCGGGTTATATAAAAGACAGCGGAAAAGTAGTGCCGCTCCGCCCAAAACGCGGATTATGCAGACGGGAACACAGCGCATGGAGATATTTTTCGGCATCGCGATATTCTTGCTGGGGCTTATTATCGGGAGCTTTCTGAACGTATGTATCTGCCGCCTGCCGAAGCAGGTTTCCATAGCCGCCTCCCGCTCGGCCTGCCCGGCGTGCGGCACGACACTCATGCCCCGGGATCTGGTGCCGGTGCTGTCCTACGTGTTTCTGGGCGGCAGATGCCGGTACTGCAAGGCCAAAATATCCGTGCAGTATCCGCTGGTGGAAGCGCTGACCGGCGCGCTGTACGTGCTGCTGTATGTGCGGTTTGGCTTTGTGTGGCCGCTGCCCGTCTATCTCGCGCTGGTGTCGCTGCTGATCGCGATATCCGCCATCGACATCAGCCATATGGAGATTCCCGACGGGCTGATCGTCGCGGGGCTGATCGTGGGCGGCGCGCAGCTTGCGGCGTCGATATTCACGCCGCATTTCGGCGCGTGGCACAGCTATGTAATCGGCTTCTTCGCGGGCGGCCTGCCGCTATTGCTCATCGCACTTTTCTGCATGTACGCGCTGAAAAAAGACGCGATAGGCGGCGGCGACATCAAGCTGATGGCATTCTGCGGGCTCATCATCGGCTGGAAGCTGGTGATCACCGCTTATCTGATCGGCATCGTGGCCGGGGCGGTTTTCGGCCTTGTGCTGATGGCGCTGAACAAAAGGAAGAGCTCCGACGCGATACCTTTCGGACCGTTCCTCTCGCTGGGCGTGATATTAAGCGTATTCTTCGGAGATGCGCTGATCGGCTGGTATCTGGGGCTGCTGCTATGAGGAAACTTTGGCGTCACAACCGAAAAGGGTTTACGCTGATCGAAGTATTGGTGTCGGTGGCGATATTTGCAGCCGTCGCGCTGCCGCTGATGTCCGTGTTTTTGCAGTCGGCCAAAACGGACCGGGCGGCGCGTAGCGTGATGAACGCCAACTACATTGCGCAGGACTACATCGAAACGCTGGACACCGAGACGTACAAGCAGGCGCTCTCCGCCCTGCCCAAGCTGGAAGCGCGCGGCGACTATTATCTCTCCGCTACGATCGAGCCGTACGGCAACGCCAAAAACACGCTGTCTGCCGGCAGCGATTGCGTTTACATGCACCTCGTCATGAGAAGCGACGGCTCGCTCCTTGTGGTGCTGCCGGACGGGCAGTGGCTGGAGTTTTCGTCCGTGCCCACCGCCATATCGATATCCCTGTCGGGCAGCGGCTACGCGTTCAGCGCGGGCGACAAAACGAAAGCCGGAACCGCAGCCCACAGCCGCTGTGCCGTTCTAGTGAACGCAATGAACTGGCCCGGCGGCCCCTCTCCCCTGATTACAGCGGGTGCGGGCTGCAAGGTGCTGGTATACTGCAAGAGCGAAGACGTTTCCGACATCCGCGTGGACGGCGAAGCGTATTACCACAAGGACATCATCGCCGGCGACACATCGCTGGTCCGGGTTGCCGCCAGCATTTACGACAGCAAGGCCAATCCTAAGCCGGTGGCAACGACTGAAGTTTATCTCAGTCTGAGGAACGAATGATGAAGCGTAACGGAAAAACCGGATATGCCCTGATCGAAGTGCTGCTGGCCGCCGCGCTGGTAGCCGTGGTCGCGCTTTTGATGTATAGCTTTCTCGGCCAGGGGTTCGCGCTGTACGGTGCGGAGACGGCTTCCGCCGAGGAGCAGATAAATCTGCGGCAGGCCATGTCCGACATCACCAACGCCGCGCGCCTCACCGACCCGGACGACATCAGCGTTGAAAACGGCGTGCTGACGGTGGGCAGCAGGAAGTATAAGCTCTCAGGTGGCAGCATCCAAAGGGACGGCGCCGCAATTGCGAACGGTATTGCGGTGTTCGACGTGAGCCGTACCAGCGACGGCATGCTGGTCATCCGCATCGTCAACCAGAACGGCACGGAGCTCAAGACGTCGCTGTCTCTGGGCTCATCGCAGACAGGAGGCACGGCATGAGCATCCGGCGCGCTGTCAGACGAATACTGAACGAAAAAGGCGATGCGCTGATCATGGCCATCGTTACCATTACGGTGCTGGTGCTGTTGGGCATCGCGGTGATCACCGTGTCCATGGGCACGCTGAAAACCAACAGGGCGGACGCCGCCACCAACGACGCTTACTACGCGGCGGAGTCCGGCGTGAGCAGCGGCCTTGACCACCTCAGGCAGGAGGTGTCGCGCTACTACGCGCAGATGATACAGGCGGAAAGCGGGGCGTATACCAGCCTTTTCAACAACTTCGCTTCCGGCATCGCGGCCGGCGCGCAGGCAAGCTTTGCCGAGCCGGATTTCTCCGGCGGCGCCACCAGGACGACTTTCTCCGTAGCCGACCACGATTCCAGCGCGGATGTCTACGAGTTTCTGGTGAGCACCGTCTCCACCATGGCGGACGGTACCCAATACAAGGTGGAAGGCCGGCTCAAGGTGAAACGCGTGGACGTGAGCGCCAAGAGCTGGTTCAGCGATCTGGGCGCGCTGGTTGTGGGCAATACATTGACCATCAACCCTTCCAGCGGCATAACGGTCAACAACGGTGACGCTGTGCTGGGTGCTTTGGTTCACCAGGTGCCCTGGGACTATACGGTCAACAACGGGCAGACCATCATCGACCCTTCAGTCAAGGATTACATCAACGATGTACTGAATTACCCGTATTTCAGCGACCCGGTTATACCGAACCCCAAGTATTACATCACCAGCAGCACGACCATGACGTCGTCCAATTATCCTTGGACAGACCCCGTCAGCGTGGATACCGCAGACGGCGTGGATATTGTCATCACCAATAGCAACATCATACCGGACGGCGTTATTCGGGTGCACGGGGATTTGACCATCCAAAACGGCGGCAACGTGTACAGCGATATCTACTGCCACAACTTCACCGATTACGGCCGTGCATATTACGGCGATATCTACTGCCACGGGGATTTCAAGAAGACCGGCGGCGACATATACGGCAATGTCTATTGCGATGGCGACGTGACATTAAGCAGCATCAGCGTCAAGGGCTCGATTATCAGCAACGGCAATGTGACCATCGACGGCGCCACCGCGCTGGGCAACATTTTTGCGACCGGAACCATCAACCTGTCTCATCTCAGCGCGTCCGGAAACGTCATTTACTCCAAGACAAAAATCGTGACCAGCGCCACCATTTCGGCCATTGTGTTCTCGGGTGGGGATATTCAGATTAACAGCGGCTCCGGCAGCATTACCGGCGCTGTTATCGTTAAGGAGAACTGCACGACCAGCGGCTGGCCGCAAATCAATTACAGCGCCAGCGACATCGCGGAGAAGCTGGCCAATATCAAGGGCACTTTCTTCGACCCTGGCGGCGGTTCTGCCGCGCTGGACACCAACGTGTTCCAGGGACAAAGCATCACGGCGATAGGCCGTATCAACTAAGGAGGGGGCATTTTATGCCAGTCAAACAGATGGCCACAGTAGCGGTGGATATCGGGCATTCCAGCCTGAAGCTGATTCAGACAGGCGCGGACGGGCGCATCCAGAAGTTCGTGGTGCACCGTATCCCCGAGGGCTGTGTCGACGACCTCAACATCGTGTCGGAGGACGCATTGATAAAGTCGCTCAAGACCGCACGGCAGAAGGCGCGGCTGAACCCGGGCAAATGCTTTCTCGTGCTGTCGGGCACCGACATACTCATCCGCCATTTCACGCTGCCCATACTCTCCGAGGACGAGCTGTACCAGAACATACTCAACGAGATGACGGGGTACCTGCCCGTAGACCCGGAGAAATATTATATCGACTACAAGATTGTTGAAAAGGTGAAGGAAGACAACGCCGAGATGTATAACGTGCTGGTCACGACGGTGCACAAGCGCATCGTGAACCGGTATAAGAGCGTGCTCGGCAAAGCGGGGTTCCGCGTGACCGTGGTGGACACCGGCGAGAACGCCCGCGAGAAGCTATTGAAGCACCTGGCCGCGCAAGACAAGTCGTTCAACATATGCGGCGGCATCTGCATACTGGACCTCGGTACCAAGTTTACGCGCGCCAGCATCTATCACAACGGCAACTACTTCATCAGCAACGTGATCAAGAAATCGGGCCAGCTGTTAACCGAAGTGGTCGCGCGAAACTCCGGCAAGGACATACTGTCGTCCGAGACGATGAAGCGCGAGGTGGATTTCCTGAACCAACCGCACCCCAACGCCGAGCTGAAGTCGGCGGTCACCTACGAGATCGACTCGCTGCTTTACGAGATCGCGCGGCTGTTCGACTATTACCGCAACCGCGCGAAGAGCACCGTGCACACCGTGTTTCTGTCGGGCGGCGGCGCGCTGATGCCGGGCCTGGTGGAGTATGTGGGACGGCATCTGGGCCTGCCGGTCTACCTGTCGTCCATGCTGCTGCCCGCTGCGCGCAGCACCAATACGGTGGACCACCGGGGGTTCACGCTGCTGCTCAATGCCTATGCCGCAACATTAAGAGAGGAATAGTATGAAGCACGATATCAACCTGCTGCAAAAGAAAAAACCAACGCAGTATTCCGGCAAGAAGCTGGGTATAGTGCTGCTTGTCGTCCTGTTGCTTGGCGGCCTGCTGTTTATCGGCATCCGGCTGCCGGAAAGGGCGCTTAAGGACGCCCAGATCCGCCTGGCCGACCTGAACCAGCAGATCGCCAACCAGACGGCCATCGAACAGCAGTTGACCGAAAAAACGCAGAAAAACGCGATGCTGCAACAGCAGCTGGCGCAGCTGGAAGTGCTGAGCGCCACCCGCCAGGACGTCGCCAGATATGTGGAGGCGGTGGAAGCCTCCCTGCCCACCAGCGCGTCCGTCACCCATCTCAGTTTGGAGGGAAACAGGATGACGGTCAGCGGCATCGTACAGCGTGCTGACGCGCTGGCCACATTCGCGCTGCGCCTTAGGGAAACGCAGGCGTTTTCCAGCGTGTTTGTCACCAGCAGCGTCACGCCGGAGCCCAATGCGCCCACAACGTTTGTCGTCACCGCCCTTCTGCCCACGCCGCTCAGCAGCGAAGCAGGGGTTACCGACGGCAGCGACAGCTCGGGCAAGCCGGAAGAAAGCCCGGACCAGGGCGGCCCGGACGGCGGCAATAACGACGACGGCGCGCTTATCGCGGAAGGCGGCTCCAGCACAGTCGCCGCGGCAGACAGCGCTAATAGCGGGGAGGCCAACCAATGACAATGACCAAACGTGAAAAAGTACTGGTATCCATTGTACTGGTATTAGGGGTATTCTGCCTGTATTTTCTCGCTTACCTGAATCCCAGGCTCAGCGAACTGCGCACGCTAAACCTCGATATTGAAAACAAGGCTGTGGACGCGACCAACATACAGATGCAGGAGCAGATCATCGCCAGCATAGACCGGACCATCGCCGCCAACGAGGATAAGATCGCTGAACTGAACGCCGGCATCACGACGGGCTTCGATCAGCCCGCGCTGCTGGTCTATCTGGAACAAACCATAAACGAACACGTCACCAAGACCAGCCTGGTCTTTTCAGACCTTAAGAGAGTCGGACAGTTTGACGTCTGCTCCGCCACCATCGCGACGACCAGCAGCTACGAAGGGCTCAAGGCGCTGCTTGCGGCATTCGGCGAAAGCCCCTATTTTATCAAGGTGGTATCGCTGAAAGCGGAACTGGATAACAAAAGAATCGCGCAAACCGCCGCGCAGGCGGAGGCGGATGAGGGCGCCGTGCCCGTCCCCTCTGTCGACGAACCGTTAAACGTGAAGATGGATATCCAAATCTATACGCAGCCCGGCACGGTGGGCGCAGCAGTCTATGATTTCGCCGAGGGTTACCAATACGGCGGCGATATCTTCAGTTAATATGAGGCCAATCAAAAAAACTTCCCTGACGGCATACGCCCTGGGAAGCTTTTTAATTGCGGACTATTCCTTACACACGCCGTAAAGCCGCCCCAGCGACTCAATGAGACCCACGACTTGCTGCCGCAGGCTCGCGGGCGCCAGAACCTCCGCCTTGTCTCCGAATATCGTCAGCCAGGACAAAAAGCCCGGGCTGACGCGCACGCTCACTGAAACGGTAAACCATCCGTCCCGAATGTCCGAAACCATGATGTCCAGCCCCAGCCGGTCGAAAACGGCCGTCGCCAATTCGTTTCGGAAACGGATACGCACGGTCTGCAGCTTCCCGCCGAACATGCCGAAAACGCTGCGGTAATAATCGTCGAAATCGATATAGTTTTTGTATTCCGACACCTCGCAGATGGGGCGGATATCCTCGTCGGTTATCTCCACGCGGTTCATCCGGTCTACGCGGAAGTGCGACAGGTTGTCGTATTTGTCGATGTTGGCCACCAGATAATAGCAGTCCTCATACCACATCAGCGTATAAGGGCTGGCGAGATACCGCTGCCCGTCCTTTTTGAAACGCAGCGTCTTGTCGGGCATGTACTCGAAGTACAGAAAAGATATCTTCTTCCCTGCGTCCTGGGCGTGCACGATGCGGTCGATGTTGTAGTAGATCTCCTCGTTACGCGTCTTTTGGGTACGGGCCAATTCCATCCGCTCATTAAACCGCGCGGCTACGGCTTTGCCGAACGGCTCCCCCAGCTTGCGGATCAGCTCCCGGGATTTTTTCTCCGTCATGAAGCGCGCTGCGGATATCGCGCCTGCGCATATCTCCGCCTCGGCGAGTTCCATGGAGCGCTGCCCCAGAAAATAGCCGCCCGCCTTGTCTCCCGTCATGATGATGTCGTAGCCCAAATCCCGCAGCAGGGCGATGTCGGTGTATACTGCCTTGCGCTCCGCGCCCACCCCCGCCTGCTCGAGATATTCCAGTATCTCCGCCATCTTTTTGGGATGCTGTTCGTCCGTCTGTTCCGTCAGATATTTCAGCAGCAGCAGTATTCGGGCCCGTTTGGGGAAACTGTCCATGATGCGCTCCTTGTACCGTAATCAAATATGCCCCGTCATTATACCATATTTATCTATCAATGAAAACCAATGGATAACCGCCGCCGTCAGCAGCGCCATCAGAAAACGCCCGGTCATCACCAACGTATGGAAGAAGTGCAATAAGCATGAATCGATATGACGGATTCATATCTGCCTGTCACGTAAAACAAAAAAAGCCCCGCCTCCGGCGAAACTGATCGCCCTCCGCCATGGCCAAGGCCGGACAAACAGCACCGACGCAACCGGCCACGCTTATCGCTTATATTGAATAAATATCAACGTGTCACCCGGCAAGCAAGTAGCCCAAGCGGGCAAACGACTGGCCGGACAGCTTGCTTCCTCACCGTCCGCCTGCTTTGTCCCTCCAGTTCCACCATTTGAGCTTCTCCGGATCGCGCCCGCCTTCCGCGAAATAAACTGCCTGACGGTACACATACAGCAAACATCGGTCCAGTGCACAGCCCTCCAGCTCGCAGTCCCGGGCATAAAGCTCTTCAGGGTTCTTCCCAACAAGATCTTCCACCGAATGACAACCCAGTCGTTTCAGGTGTTTCTCAATGTTCGGACCCACGCCGGGTATACTGGTCAGCGCCGTTTTCATACTGGCCTTCCTTTCCGTTGTTGTACCTCTTGCCGGAACAGCCGGAATCATTCCCCGCATGGTTTGTCCGCGCCCCGTCTCTGGGATGCGGACGCCAGTCCACCAGCGCGGCGACCAGCCTGTTCCTCACAATCTCCCATTCGCGCATTTCGTCGTCCGTCAGATTGATTTCGGTCATCAGCGGCATGCCGTCCTGCAGAAACCGGCCACTTCGCAGCGGCCGCTGGGGTTTAGCCCGCGCACCTTTAGCGTTTCAAACTCCGCCGGGTCCGCGCGTTCGATGAGCGAGATCAGCACGGCGGGCACCTCAAAGCGCAACATGACGGATACCCGGCCCGACCTTGCACCAAAAGGCTCCAGCATATGCGCCAGCGCCCGTTTCAGCGCGCGTCCTGCGGCACCGCCGTCAGCCCTGCGCTTGTATCTCTGTCAGCCGCTATCTGCCCAATCCAGGTCCACGCGCAGCGTAAGGAACCCGTCTTACAGCAAGCAAGCATTGGCGCAGAGCGCCGGTACATTGAGGCCATCAGCCCCGTATTCAGGTTGAATCACGAAATAGATGAAGCGCAACAGTTCGAAACAGCTGCCCGCCGGCTCACGCGTGCCCGCATCCAGCGCCGCCATCACGGCGTCCATATTCGCCGCAGCGATGACAATGCCACAGGCAGGCGCTGCCGAGGCTGATGAAACGCACACTCGCGTTTTCCTCCTCCACCGGCGGCGGCGTCTCAAAGCCGCCTGAAAAGATGAGCTTTTCTTCCATCTCCGCCGCGAGGCCGGCCCCAGCTCGAGCGTGTCGCCCTCCACATAGATGAGAGTGACGGCGCACCGCTTTCACGGTATCCCGGCCAACAACCCCTCCGGCATATATCGTATACTTCCATTATTCACGGCTGATATTTAAAGACAAGATACCACATCTTTGTATATGCCTGTTACGCCGCCAAACAAACAAACCGGCTGCCGGCTGCATATAATAAGTTGACGTCGTTATCACCATAAGAAAGGAAGTGAGTGTATGGAGATGCGTCGCCAACCCACACCGGCGCGCATGCCGGCGGCAGCTCCAAAGGAAAACAAACCCTCTGCGGGTACCTATATTGAAGTGAAGCCGATGCCGGCTAATATGAGCAGCCGCAGTCTGGGCAGCTGGGGCAACAGACCTGCGCCTAACGTCAGCAACCCCATGGCCGCCCCCAATGCGGACAACATGGGCAGCCGTTATATGAGGCCCAATACCCCGGCTCCCAACATGAGCAACCCT
>JBMNOT010000132.1:0-5713 GCA_050943225.1 Christensenellales bacterium
GGTATAATAATACCTGAAACAACGGCGTTTTGACTTGCGGGGCAAACGGCCCCGGCAGTAAAAACGCCTTTTTTGAACTTTAGGGAGATATTGCCGGGTCACCGACAGCCTGAGGCTAACTGACTATACCGCCCGGGCGACGGCAAAACGGAGTATAGCGTGGAAAAAGCGAGTATTGTCATCGCTCTCAAAAATGAACAGGCGGCGGAAAAAATTAGGCTGGCGTTCCAGCAGGACGGCTATCTGGTGGGCGAGGCGTGTGCGTCGGCCAGCGAAGCCATCCGGCGCGTGCGGACGGAGGCGCCCGATATACTGCTCATTGATTTTGACATGCCGGACATTACCGGGCTGGAAGCCGCCACCATCGTTGGCGAAGAGGACCTGTGCAGCGTGGTGCTGCTGGTGTCGCCGACGCAGCGGGATCTGTGCTGGGATCTGGTGGAGGATTACGACGTCACGCTGTGTGCCAAGCCCGTCAGCCGCATGGGGCTGCTCTTTACGCTGGAAGTGGTGCTGCAGAACCGGCGCCGCTACCTCAGGCTGGAAAGGGAGCTTTCCGAATTGAAGCGCGGCATGGAAAACCGCAAGCTGATCGAGAGGGCCAAGGGCATACTGATGAAGCACAAGGGCATTTCCGAGGACGAAGCATACCGGCGCATCCAGAGGATGAGCATGGATTCCCGCCTGGCGATGCGCGATATCGCGATCAGGATCATCGAGCTGGCGGAGAAAAAGCCGAAAACATAAAACGGCTGAGGGGGATTAGGCCTTCGGGTGCAGGTATCTATGATATAATATGCAGGAGATAAGCCGTTTTTACGGCTTGTTTTTATGATAAGATGGGATGCCAAGACGGCGCGAAAGCCCGCGGATGGGTTGGAGAAAAGGGACAAACTATGATATGATAAAGCGCGAAATGGGAGATATGATGGTAAACGATACGATATACGCGCCAGCAGCGCCCAGCGGCGGCGCCATAGCGGTGGTACGGATATCCGGGCCGGCCGCGCATGAGATACTCTGGCGCGTGTTCCGCAGCGCGGCGGAATTAAAGCACGCGGTGATGCGCCACGGCGGGGTTTACCGAAATGGCGTGCAGGTGGATGACGTGATGGCGGTGGTATTTGACGAGCCGCGCTCGTACACCGGTGAGAACATGGCGGAAATATACTGCCACGGCGGCGCGGTGAGCCTCTCCGGCGTGCTGGCGGCAATAGCCGAAAGCGGCGCGCGATTGGCGGAGCCGGGCGAGTTTACCAAGCGCGCATTCTTAAACGGCAAGATGGATCTCTCGGCCGCGGGCGCGGTGATGGAGTTTATTGGCGCGCAGTCGGCCGCGGGCGCGCGGGCGGCGCTGCGGCAGCTAAAAGGCGGGCTGCGCGAGAGGATAGAGGCCATACAGCAATTGCTGACGCGCGCGCTGGTCATCATCGAGGCGGGCATTGAATACCCGGAAGAGGATCTGGAGGCGGACATCAGGCGGGACGCGCTGCCGCTGCTAAAAGAGGCGGCTCGCGGCGTCGAAGAGATGGCGGGCACGTTTGCGTCCGGCCGGCTGCTGCTGCACGGCGTGAGCGTGGCGATCGTGGGTCGGCCCAATGTGGGCAAGTCGTCGCTGTTTAACATGCTGGTGGGCAGGGAGCGCGCCATCGTGACGACGATACCCGGCACCACGCGCGATACCGTGGACGACTGCATCGTGCGGGACGGCGTGCTACTGCGGCTTATCGACACCGCGGGGATGCGCTCGGAGGCGGATGAGGTGGAGAAGATCGGCATCGAGCGCGCGCGGTCGGCGGCACAGGACGCGGATGCGGTGCTGATAGTGGTGGACCGCTCCGCCGGCATCACGGAGGAAGACAGGCGGATATTTGAAGCGCTGGGCCGAGAGGCGCTGGTTGTGCTCAACAAGGCGGATCTGCCGGCCAAAACGAGTATTGAGGAAGCGCGGCAGGCGTTCGGCTGCGACGCGGTGGAAGCGAGCGCCAAGACGGGACAGGGCCGCGAGGAGATACTCGCCCGCATCCATGTGCCGGAAGCGGGAGACGCGGACGACGTGGTGGTGACCAGCGAGCGGCATCACGCGATACTGAAGGCGGCGGCAACGAGCCTAAAATCTGCGATGGACGCGTTTGACACGGCGGACCTTGACTGTGTGACGATAGACATCAAGGAAGCGTGGGACAGGCTGGGCGAGATCACCGGCGTGACGGCGACAGAGGAGATCATCAACAGCATTTTTGATACTTTCTGTTTGGGGAAATAGTTTATGGGATATAACGCTGGCACATATGACGTGGTGGTGGTGGGCGCGGGCCACGCGGGCTGCGAGGCGGCGCTGGCTGCGGCGCGCTGCGGCATGAAAACGCTGCTGCTCACCATCAATCTGGACGGGGTGGCGCTGATGGCGTGCAACCCGTCCATCGGTGGCACGAGCAAGGGGCACCTGGTGCGCGAGATCGACGCTCTGGGCGGGCAGATGGCGCTGGTCGCGGACGAGGCGTACATGCAGATCAAGATGCTGGGCACATCCAAGGGGGCGGCGGTGCAGTCCATCCGTTCGCAGCAGGACAAAAAGCGCTACCAGCAGATCATGAAGTGGACGCTGGAGAACACCGATAACCTGCACCTGGTGAGCGCGGAGGTTTCCCGCATCCTCACGCAGGGCGGCCGGGTGTGCGGCGTGGAGACGCATCTCGGCGCGGTTTATCAGGCGCGCGCGGTGGTGCTGTGTACCGGCGTGTATTTGAAAGGGCGCGTGATCATCGGCCGGCACACGGTGTCGTCCGGGCCTTCGGGGCTGGCGCCCGCGGACAAGCTGGACCTTGCCGAGCTGGGCTTCCGGCTGCAGCGGTTTAAGACGGGCACGCCCGCCCGTGTGGACGCGCGCAGCATCGATTTTTCCAAAATGGTGCCGCAGTACGGCGACGAAAAGCCGCAGTACCATTCGTTTCTGACCAAAGGCGCGCCGAGGGAGCAGGTACCCTGTTACCTGACGTATACCAACGAGAAAACGCACGAGATCATCCGGCGAAACCTGCACTTAAGCCCGCTGTACAGCGGCATGATCCATGGGACGGGGGCGCGCTACTGCCCGTCCATCGAGGACAAGGTGGTCAAGTTCCCCGAGCGGGACAGGCACCAGGTGTTCATCGAGCCGGAGGGCTACTACACCAACGAGATGTATGTGCAGGGCATGAGCAGCTCGCTGCCCGAGGAGGTGCAGAAAGAGTTTTACCGCACCGTCCCGGGGCTGGAGAATGTGGTATTTACGCGCACGGCTTACGCCATCGAGTACGACTGCATCGACCCCACGCAGCTTAAGCTTTCGCTGATGGCCAAGGACGTGCCGGGGCTGTTCTTCGCGGGGCAGATCAACGGCACGTCGGGCTATGAAGAGGCGGCGGCGCAGGGTATCGTCGCGGGCATCAACGCGGTGCAGTATGTGCGCGGCGAGGAGCCGCTGGTTCTGAAGCGCAGCGACGCGTACACCGGCGTGTTGATCGATGATCTGGTGACCAAGGGCACGTCGGAGCCTTACCGTATGATGACCGCAAGAGCGGAGTACCGGCTGCTGCTCAGGCAGGACAACGCGGACGTGCGGCTGACGGAGCTGGGGCGGCGCGTCGGGCTGGTGACGGACGAGCGGTATGACGCGTATATGCGCAAGCGCGAAGCTGTGGAGAAGGAAAAGGCGCGGCTTTATGCGTGCAGCGTGGATGTAGCGAGAGCCAACAAAGTGCTGGAGGCCAAGGGACAGCCGATCCTGACTGCGCCGGTGAAGGCGGCGGCGCTGCTGACGCGGCAGGGCATCAGCTATGCCGACCTCAAGGACATCTGCGGCGCGGATGCTCCGGACGACGTGGCGCTGTGCGTGGAGACGGAGATCCGCTACGCCGGATATATCGAAAAGCAGAAGCGGCAGGTGGAGCGGTTTGCGGGGATGGAGAAGAAGAAGCTTCCCGCGGATTTCGATTATCATCAGATAAAGGGGCTGCGGCTGGAGGCAGCGGCCAAGCTGACCGCCGCTCAGCCCGAGACGCTGGGGCAGGCGATGCGCATCTCCGGCGTGTCGCTCGCGGACATTTCGGTGCTGGTGGTGTATTTCAGCTCTTATAAAGGGCAGGCCGGCTGACGACAAGACCGGTATTGGGAATGGCTGCGGGGCTTTGCCCACAGCCGCTGCTTTTTTTGAGAGGCTGTACACATAAAGCCGGACAGCGGCGAATGTGATTTCATCACGGTGTTTAATAACCGCAAAGTGATATTATAATAAAGGTATATATGGAAGATCGTGTGGCGCGAAAACTGCATGAATTGGGCGTGAAAGCGGGAGACCGGGTGGGCGTCGCGGTGAGCGGCGGCGTGGACTCGATGGTGCTGCTTCATACCCTGTGCAATTTGCGCGACCAGCTGAACATAATAGTAGTAGCTTTTCATATGGAGCACGGCATCCGCGGGCAGGCGTCGGAGGACGACATGCGCTTTGTGATGCGGCAGTGCGCGCGGCGCGGCGTGGAGTGCGTGGTGCAGCGCGCGGACGTGCCGGCCATCGCGCGGGAACAGAAGCTGTCGGTGGAGACCGCCGCAAGGCAGGCGCGGTATGCTTTTCTGGATAAGCAGGACGCAGACTGGATTGCGACGGCTCACCAGATGGACGACGTGGCGGAGACGGTGCTGATGAACCTGCTGCGCGGCTGCGGGCTTTCGGGGCTTTGCGGCATACCGGAGAAGCGCGGGCGCTACATCCGGCCGCTACTCGATATATTCCGGAAAGAGATCGAGGAATACGCGGCGCGAAGTGGCGTGGAATTCGTGCGGGATGCGACCAACGACGAGGCGGGCTACACGCGAAACTACATCCGCAGCGAGATACTGCCGCGATTGGCGCGGGTGAACGAGCAGGCAATAGCGCACATCGCGCAGACAGCTACGCTGCTCAGGGCGGACGAAGCGGCGCTTAAGCAGGCTGCGCTGGACTCGGGCTGCATCGAGGAGAGGGAAGACGGCGTTTACATCCCATTGGACAGGCTGGCGGAGCTGCCCGAGGCTGTAAAAGCGCGCGTTATCAGGCTGGCTTTTGAGAAGCGGTTTGGCCTTAAGGACGTGGAGAGCAAGCACGTGCAGGACATTCTCCGGCTTGCGGCGGGCGGGGAGTCGGCAAAGCGGCTGGACATAGGGAAAGGGCTGGCCGTGATGGTGGTTTATGGAAAATTGATGATTGGCAGAGCCCGTAAAAAGGCGTATAATAATAACTCAGTTGATTTTGCCGGACCGGGCCGGTATGAGCTGGACGGCGCTGTGTTTACCTGCAGCGAATGCAGCGCGGCTGCTCTGGGAGACGGCGCGGAGTATTTCGAAATGGCGGCGCTTGCTGGCGCGGTGTTCCGGCACCGCAGGGAAGGCGACTATATCCAGCCGCTGGGCATGAGCGGCACGAAGCGCCTGTCGGATTACCTGTCGGACCGGAAGGTGCCTCTGCACATGCGGGATGATATGGTGGTGCTCGCAGTGGGCCCGGAAGTGCTGTGGGCTGTGGGCGCGGGCGTGTCGGAAAAGTCCAAAATAAAGCCGGGAAGCCGGATTATAAGAATAGAGGTTGGGGAGAAATCGGGCAATGCATCATGATATCGAACAGATATTGTATACGGAAGAACAGATAAAACAGCGCGTAAAGGAGCTGGCGGCTCAGATCTGCAAGGACCTCGGCGGC
>JBMNOT010000133.1:0-5708 GCA_050943225.1 Christensenellales bacterium
ACGAGAAGCGGGGCGATGCGCTGGTCCGCGACGACCTGTCGCAGGAGCAGTTCCTCGCCATGCGCGGCGACGAGGGCATCACCGTCATCACCGGCTGTTCCCACAACGGCCTCATAAACGTGCTGATAACGGCGGAAGAAAAATACGGCCCGGTTTCAGCGGTGGTGGGCGGCTTCCATTTAAGCGGCGCCCGCCGGTCGGGGATACCGGCGTTCCAGGAGCCCGCAGGCGAAACCGCAGCCATCATCCGCTACATCAACCAAAAGAAGATCAAAAAGGTCTATACCGGGCACTGTACCGGCGAGAGATCGCTGGAAAAGCTGGAGATGATGGCGCGGGTAAAAAGAATACAGGCAGGAGACGTTATCGAAATATAGATGGACGATATGGATAAGCAGCGCATCGCAGATATGCTGTCCGGCATGCAGTTCGGGCGCAAAGCACCGCCGTCCAGGCAGAACAAGGCGGCGTACGCGGCGCTGGAAGCCGGCGTCGCCGACGTGCTAAAAGACCTTAATCGGCTGCACCTTCGGCTGTGGCATGCGATGTCCCGGCGCGAATATCACAGCCTTTCTCTGGAAGAAGCGCGACTCGAGCTTCAGTCCATTAAGGCGCGCATCAGCAGCCTGACGCAGAAAGAATAATCCCACGGCTCAGGAAAAAAGGCTTCCCGATCGGGAAGCCTTAAAACAGCCTTATAGTCGCCTGTCAATCCAGTATGATGACCGCGAGGATTTTGAGCGTTTCGTCGTTTTCGTTGGACACCGCGTGGAACGAGCCGCTGGGGCACACGCTGCAGTCGCCCTTGCGGAACGGGCGGATAACGCCGTTGTCATTGAGGATGCCCTCGCCCTCTACCACGTAGTAAATCTCCGACTCGTTCTTGTGCTCATGACGGCCCACGCTGCAGCCCTTGTCAAGGCACATCAGTGAGACCAATCGCGATTTTGCGGGCAGATCTTCCTTAGGCACCAGGTGTACAATTTCCGTCGTCCCAAACCCGTCGCGCATCCGGACTCGGGATTCCACCTTCATTTCATCAGCTTTGTAAAACATAACCTTTCTCCTTCTTCTTATTTATAATGGTTTAATATATGCGCTTAAGCTTTCCTTTAGCTTTCTACCCGGATCATGCTCGCGACGCTGATAACTTCAGGGATGTAGGAGATATCGTCCACCGCGCGCTTCACGGAGATCTCCTTGGCCTTGTGCGTCACAAATATCAGCGGCACATGCTCGCCGCTTCGCCCTTTCTGCATCACGGTGGCCACGCTCACATTGTGCTGTCCCAGAACGCTCGCAATCTTGGCCAGCACACCGGGCTCGTCCTTTACGATAAAGCGCAGGAAAAACTCGCTCTCCCAGTTGTTCTCGAACGACAGCTCGTCGGAAACCCGGTCCTCGTTGTAGAACGTGGTATACCGGTGCTTGTCGCGGCCCGCCGCATACACCACGTCGGATACAACCGCGCTGGCCGTGGGCATATCGCCGGCGCCTCGCCCGTACAGCATGATGTCGTTCACGATGTTGCAGTGCAGGTAGATGGCGTTGAAAGACCCGCGCACCGAAGCCAAAGGATGCGTTTTGGGGATCATCGTGGGATGCACGCGCGCCTCCACGGTTTTGCCGCGCTTCTTGCCGATAGCCAGCAGCTTTACCGAATAGCCCAGCTCGTCCGCGTAGGCGATATCCTCCTGTGTGATGCCCGTGATGCCTTCGCGGTAGATGTACTCCACCGGCACGCGCGCATGGAACGCCATCGACGACAGTATCGACAGCTTATACATCGCGTCGTAGCCTTCCACGTCGTTCTTGGGATTGGCTTCCGCAAAGCCCAGCTGCTGCGCTTCCTTCAGCACCGCCTCATAACTCGCCCTGTCCTGCTCCATCTTGGAGAGTATATAGTTGGTCGTACCGTTGATGATGCCCATCACCGACGTGATCTCGTTGGCCTGCAGGCTGTCCCATATGGTGCGCAGTATCGGTATGCCGCCGCCCACGCTCGCTTCGAAATACAGTCCCGCGCCGCTCGCCTTCGCAGCGGCGTCCAGCTCCGGCCAGAAACGCGCCAGCAGCTCCTTGTTGGCCGTCACCACCGTCTTGCCCGCGTTAAGCGCTGCCAAAACGAACTCCTTCGCAGGGCTGACGCCGCCGATCAGCTCGATGACGATATCGATATCCGGGTCGGCCGCCACGTCTTTGTAAAAATCCTTGACCTTGAGCTCCTCGGGAATTTCGATGGCATACTGTAGAGCCAGCACCTTTTTTATGTTCAGCGAAATGCCTTCCTTGTGCTCGATGTTGGCCTTTTGCATCGCGATGGTCTTATACACGCCGGAACCGACTGTGCCCAGCCCGATCAGCGCGATATTAACGTTTTTCATTGACTCCCCTCTATTCTCAGCCTTTTTTTGTTCTTATGATACAGTATATTAAGTCCAATCAATGTCAGCAGGCTGTTGACCTCATCAATTTCCTGCGTCTCCTGGGCAATCACGTTGGCCATGCCGCCCGTGGCGATCACGCGGGGGCTGCCGCCCATCTCCGCCTTCATGCGGCGGATGATATAGTCCACCTGCCCCACATAGCCGTAAATAATGCCGGCTTGCATGCCCGCTATCGTGTTCCTCGCGATGACGGACTCGGGCTTTACCAGCTCCACGCGCGGCAGTTTGGCCGCCCCGGAAGACAGCGCCTCCGCCGATATCCGTATGCCCGGGCATATGGCGCCGCCCAAAAAGTCGCCGCTTGCCGACACCGCGCCAAACGTGGTGGCTGTGCCGAAGTCCACGATGATGCACGCCCCGCCGTACAGCGTATACGCCGCCACAGCGCCCGCAATCCGGTCCGTCCCCAGTTCCTTGGGGTTGTCGTACAATATGTTGATGCCCGTCTTCATGCCGGGCCCCACCATCATCGCTTTCTTGCCGAAATACATGGTGAGCATGTGCTGCAGCGTATAGTTGATGGACGGGATGACGGACGAGATGATGATGCCTTCCACTTCATCCGGTTTTCGCCCTATATGGTTGAAAAAAGCCATAATGCGGATGCCGTAATCATCCGCGGTGCGCTCCAGTTTGGTCGCAATGCGCCAGGAATTAACCAGCCTGTCGCCGTCAAACAGGCCGCATTTGATGTTGCTGTTGCCCATGTCCAATACAAATACCATTAAGCTCTCCATTCAAGCCGGATTCTTTTTACTTTTCTGCTTCTGTATCGCCCACACGATGGGCACACACAGCAACACAGCCACAGCGGCCTCCGGCAGGCCGTTTATTGCGCCAATTGTGCACAGTATTCCTCCGAGCAGATAAGGTGTGGTTCCAAACGCCTCCGCCACCTGCCCGATTTCCGGCAAAAACAGCAGGTACAGCGCTCCCAGAAACAGCACCGTATTGGTCAGCGACCCAACCAAAGCGCCTGCCCCGGTTGCCACCCGCTGTCTCATCCTGGACTCGCCGCTCACAGCCCGGTAAACCAGCCATGTCGTCACCGGTACCAGCAAGCGCGGTACAAAAACGAGTATGACTGTCTTAAGCGGGCTGATCGCAAAAAGCAGTTGGCTTAATGCGGTTGGCTTTATAAATACCTGCAAAAAGCTCGTCAACCCAAAAAAGAAGCCCAACACCACTCCCACGCCCAACCCTTCCGTGATCGTGCCGATGATAACAGGTATGCACAGCAGCGTAATTTCGATGGGTGGTATGGGGATATACCCCACAGGCGTCAGCCCGAGCAGCAGGCAGATCGCCACAAGCAGGGAAGTGATGATAAAGCGACGCGTTCCTTTATTCATTTTTACCTCCGTTCAGGCTCCGTGCAATGGATGCCCGACATTGTCGTTTATTTAGGCTTTTCTTATGCTGCGTAGCGCTGCGCCAGGTCATACACCCGCAGCCAAAAAACCTAATGAGTATTATATCAACATCACCCGGTGCACGCAATAACCATTCGCCTGCCGCTCATTCCTCCCGCCGCATATACCGGCGCACCTCTTTGATCTTCTTCTCGTACCCCTCACCGGAGGGCTGGTAATACACCCGCCCCACCAGATTGTCAGGCAGGTACTGCTGCGGCGTGTAATGGCGCTCAAAGTCGTGCGGATACTTATATCCCTTGCCGTTGCCCAGCTTGTCTGCGCCGCGGTAATGGGTATCGCGCAAATGCAGCGGCACCGGCACCTGATAGGCATGCTCCGCGTCCGCAAACGCCTTGTCCACCGCCACCACCACCGAGTTGGACTTGGGCGACTCGCATAAAAATATGATGGCCTGCGCAATGGACAGCCGCGCCTCCGGCATGCCGACGAATTCCAGCGCCTGCGCCGCCGCCACCGCCTGCGTCATGGCGGAGGGATTGGCAAGCCCGATATCCTCGCTGGCGTGCACAATAATGCGCCGCATAATGAGCCGCGGGTCCACCCCCGCGTAGATCAGGCGCCCGAACCAGAACAGCGCCGCGTCCGCGTCCGAGCCGCGCAGCGATTTGCAGAACGCGCTGAGCATGTTGTAGTATTCCTCGTCGTCGCAGCGCA
Organism: Christensenellales bacterium; assembly: GCA_050943225.1. Lineage (GTDB taxonomy): Bacteria > Bacillota > Clostridia > Christensenellales > SZUA-584 > SZUA-584. Next base: position 4,538 of record JBMNOT010000133.1, read on the forward strand.
CCGCGCGCCGCTGGATGGATTCCTCCGCGATTTTCAGCGTGATGTGGATAACCCCTTCAGCGTCGGGCGGCGTGGTCGGCACCGCAAGCTCCACCGCGTTCAGCGCAGCGCGCGCATCGCCGTTGGCCACGTTGGCGATGTGCTCCATCGCGTCTTCGTCCATCTGCACGTTAAGCATGCCCAGCCCGCGCTCACTGTCTGTCAGCGCCGCCCGCATGATCTGCTTCACGTCGTCTTTGGTCAGCGCGTAGAACTGGAACAGCCGGCACCGGCTGACGATGGCGCTGGTCATGGAAACCATCGGATTCTCCGTGGTAGAGCCGATGAAGCGGATAATGCCCTTCTCGATGGCGGGCAGTATGCTGTCGGACTGCGTCTTGGACCACCGGTGGCACTCGTCCAGCAGCAGGTAAGTCGGCTGCCCGTGCAGCTTCAGCCGCTCTTCCGCGCGCTCAATGATCACGCGCACATCCTTCACGCCGCTGGTCACTGCGTTCAGCTTCTCAAAAGCGGCGCCGGTGGTATTGGCAATCACATAGGCGAGCGTCGTCTTGCCCGAGCCGGGCGGGCCGAAGAATATCGATGACGTCAGCCGATCCGTCTCAATGGCGCGGCGCAGCAGCTTGCCCGGCCCTACGATGTGCGCCTGCCCGAAAAATTCGTCCAGCGTGCGCGGTCTCATCCTGTCCGCCAGCGGCGCGGCGCGGCTTACGTTCTGTTCAAACAAATCATCCATCATCGGATCACCTCGGCCATCGTGACGAAATCCGCCATATGTGCCATCATATCACTTAAGGCCGCCCCATGAAAAGACCGGCGCGCTTTATGTGTGCAAAAACGCTTTTTTTGTGCTATAATTCGGTCCGATGCGCAGAACGTTAAAGTTTCCTGCCGCACCTGGCGACGGGACAAGGTTGCAAGTCTTTTTTGGTGTTTCCAGCCTTAAGACTTATCGCGCGCCGCCGGCATTGCGGCTCAGCCGGTGCCCGCCAGAGTTCGGAGGCGGCTTGTTGCTTTAATACCGGGCACAAAACCGCTTTGTTTTTTGAAAAATGCAAATTTAATTGCCCACCATATAATACCAGTTACACTTAAGCTGCAAACATCTCATTCGCCGATCTGTACCCAAAGATGCGCCTCGGGTAATTATTCATCCAATGTTCAATCCTGT
>JBMNOT010000134.1:0-5706 GCA_050943225.1 Christensenellales bacterium
CACAAAGCAGACAATCGCAATGAGGGGATAATAGATACGAAACCCCAGCACGAACGACCACGCCATTACCACCAGCCCGCAGAGTATATATGCCTTTACCTTGGTTTTGTCGAATGCGTGCTGCTTGAGTTTGCCTAATGTGATGATGGTTTCGTTCATTTCCCGGCGCGCTTTTTCCTGCGCTGCATCTTCATCGGGCAGCATATCCTTCTCTGCAGCCATTTTCAGCACCGTCTGTCCCGAAACCAGCCGCATGCCGAGAGACGAGCCAAACGTTTTAGCCGCATCGCTGAATTCGCCGAGCGATACGACTATGGTTCGTTCATTGCGGCGCTGACGGCATATTTTGAGTATATCATCCGCATCGCACAGAGTACTGGGATGGTTCTGGAAGACGCGAAACTCTGCACCCTCCTTCTCCGCTAAAAAACCGTCCTCCAGCGGCGTGATATTATGGAGCCTATCAAACAGTCGGCTGATATAGTCGCAAAACGCGTCGCTTTCCATTAAAGTCAGCTCTTCCAGCAGGCATTTCTGCTTGATGCGCAAGATGTCGCGTTCGATGTACCGCCTGATCCTGTTGCGGCGGACCAACACCAAAGCCAGGCTGACGGCAATCGTAATAAATATGGCGATCAGCAGCGATACGACGATAGCACGGCTAAAATACAGTAGTGCCGCAAACAGCGTAAACAGTAGCATGAAGCGCAGAACCGCGTAATCTATCACCCGCGCCACTATCGAACGGCCTCCATAAATCTGCTTTTTATAGTACCGAATCAGTCTTTCGTCGATTTCTCTGTCACCCGCCTTCCATATACCCGGGCCGCAAAGCCCGTCAAGCATTATTGTTTGTATTCATTATAGACACAAACGCGGTCATGTATACCGGCATACTGATAGAGCTTATTCCTAGTGTCTGTTGCAGACGCACCCATTTTAATGTATAATACACCAGCAAATAACGGACGGAGGCGTTTATATGACCAATACCATGCCCATGGTGGCCCTGCGCGACGTCATCGTTTTTCCATATATGGCACTGCACTTTGAAGTGGGGCGCGAAAAATCCATCGCGGCGCTGGAAAAGGCGATGGAAGAGGACCAAATTATATTCCTCGCTGCTCAAAAGGATAAGGAAATCGCCGATCCGTCCCCCGAAGATATCTATCCGGTAGGCACCGTTTCCAAGATCAAGCAGATACTCAAGCTGCCGGGCGATGTGATCCGGGTGCTGGTTAGAGGCGTTTATCGCGCGCGTATCGTGTCTTTTGTCAATACGGAACCGTACCTGGAGGTCGAGACGGAACAGCTGGTTGAACCGCCGGTGGAATCGGACGCCCACGGCATAGCGCTGCGGCGCATGGTGCTTGACCTGTTTGAGCAGCTGGCCAATATCAGCACCAAGGTTTCCTCTGAACTGCTTGCCTCCGTTAACAGCGTTGACGATGCCGGTCAGATGGCCGACATCATCGCTTCCAGCATCATATTCAAGCTAGAGGACAAGCAACGATTGCTGGAGTGCATCGACATCAACGAGCGTCTGGAAATGCTGGTGACCATACTCCCCAAAGAGCTGGAGATCACCGCCATCGAGAACGAAATCCGCGGCAAGGTGCGCAAGCAAATCGACAAGTCGCAGAAGGAATACGTACTGCGCGAACAGCTGCGCGCTATCCAGAACGAGCTGGGCGAATCGGGCAGCGTGCAGTCGGATGCGGACGAGCTGCGTGAGAGGCTCGCGAAGCTCTCCTTAAGCGACGACATCCGCGAAAAGGTGGAAAAAGAAATATCGCGCATGGAGAAGCTCTCCCTCGGTTCCCCGGAGCTGGGCGTCATCCGCACCTATGTGGAGTGGATACTCGACCTTCCGTGGAACGTGATGACGGAAGACAATCTGGATTTGGAGCACGCCCGCGCGATACTGGACGAGGACCACTATGGTCTGGAGAAAGTCAAGGACCGCATCATCGAATATCTGGCAGTTTTGGCTCGTAAAAAGGACATGCGCGGGCCGATACTGTGCTTTGTAGGGCCGCCGGGAACCGGTAAGACTTCCATCGCCCGTTCCATCGCGCGCGCGGTTGGCCGCAAGTTCGTGCGCACTTCGCTGGGCGGCGTACGCGACGAGGCGGAAATTCGCGGCCATCGCCGCACTTATATCGGCGCCATCCCCGGCCGTATCATCGCGTCCATCAAGCAGGCGGGCAGCATGAACCCGGTGTTCCTGTTCGACGAGATCGATAAGATGACCAGCGATTTTCGGGGCGACCCGGCTTCCGCGATGCTGGAAGTGCTGGATCCTGAGGTCAATAACAGTTTCCGCGACCATTATTTGGACATACCGGTCAGCCTTGAGCACGTGATGTTTTTGACGACAGCCAATAATTATGACGCCATCCCCGCGCCGCTGCTGGACAGAATGGAGCTGATAGAGCTGTCGAGCTATACCGAGCTGGAGAAGATCGGCATCGCGAAGAACCACCTTATACCCAAGCAGCGCGAGGTCCACGGGCTGGAGCCTGACGAGGCAGTTGTCCGGGACAGCGCGCTCATCGAGATTATACGGCGTTATACGCGCGAAGCGGGCGTGCGCGAACTGGAGCGCAAGATCGCGACAGTGTTCCGCAAGTGCGTGGTGGACATCTCCAAAGGCAAAAGCAGCATCGTCGTCACCAAAAACCTGGTGCATAAATACCTGGGTCCGCAAATTTATTCACAAAACGATGCCGAAGCCGAAGACCGAGTCGGCGTGGTGATGGGCCTCGCGTGGACGGCAGCCGGCGGGCAGATGCTCGTCGTGGAGGCCCTCCGCATGCGTGGCAAGGGCAAGCTCCAGATGACCGGCAAGCTGGGCGAAGTGATGCAGGAAAGCGCCAAAGCGGCGCTCAGCTACGTGCGCGCTCACTGCAATGATCTGGGCGTTCCGGAAGACTTTATCGATACCACGGATATCCACATTCACCTGCCCGAAGGCGCAATCCCCAAAGACGGCCCTTCTGCGGGCATCACTATCGCGACGGCGCTGGTATCCGCGCTGTCGGGCCGCCCAGTGCGGCATGATGTCGCCATGACGGGCGAGCTGACGCTGACCGGGCGCGTGCTGCCCGTTGGCGGTCTTAAGGAAAAGTCTTTAGCCGCGCTCAAAGTAGGCATCAAGACCATCATCATTCCCAAGGGTAATGAGAAAGATCTGGATTCGATGCCGCCTGCCGTTCGCCGTCACATTAACTTTATGCGGGTGTCCGAACTCAGCGAGGTGCTGGATATCGCGCTGCGCCCCAAGCAGGAGTCCTGAATGCAGATAAAAAGCGCCCGGTTTTTAACGAGCATGAAAAAAAAGGCCGACTATCCCGAAACAGGGCTGCCGGAGATAGCCATCTGCGGCAAGTCCAACGTGGGAAAGTCGTCGCTGATTAACTACCTGACCAACAACAGCAAGCTGGCTAAGGTGAGCGCAACGCCCGGCAAAACGCGGCTCGTCAATTTTTTTGTGCTCAACGAGTCGTTTGTACTGGTGGATCTTCCGGGCTATGGGTATGCCCGCGTTTCAAAGCAGGAAAAGCGCTCCTGGGCCGAGATGATAGAAACGTACCTCAATACCACGAAGAACCTGCGCGCCCTGCTGATACTGCTGGACATCCGTCACAAGCCCACCGAGGACGACAAGATGATGCTGAAGTGGGCATCGGTGTACGGAATATACGTCATCGTGGTAGCCACAAAGGCGGACAAGATTGCCAAGACGAAAAGACCGCTCGCGCTGAAAGCGCTGTGCGCTGCGCTCAGCGACGTCGCTTACCCCGCAGTGGCGGTCAGCTCGCAGAAAAAGCTGGGTGCGGAAGCGTTGCTTGACGAAATAGAAAAGGCGATAGGCTTATGAATATCTATGCAATCGGCGACCTGCACCTTTCCGGGCAGTCGCCCAAACCAATGGACATATTTGGCGACCACTGGGTAGACCACTGGCCGCGCATCCGGGAGATCTGGCAGCAGACGGTGTCGGAGGACGACGTCGTGCTGATACCCGGCGATATCTCGTGGGCAATGCGGCTGGAAGACGCGCGCTGTGACCTTTTGGCAATCGGCGACCTGCCCGGCAATAAGATCATCATGCGCGGCAACCATGACTACTGGTGGAGTTCGCTGTCTCAGGTGCAGTCAGCGATGCCCCCGCGCATGCACGCCCTGCAGAACAATAGCTTCGTGTTCGGCGACTATGTGATCGGCGGCACGCGCGGCTGGCTCTGCCCCGGCAACCACTACTTTTCGCCGGATTCTGACCAGAAAATTTACCTGCGCGAAGCTGGGCGGCTGGAACTGTCGCTCTCACATGCGCGCAGGCAGGCGCCCCACGCCCGGCTGATCGGCATGATCCACTATCCCCCCACCGACCAGTCCGGCAGCCCCACGCTTTTTACCGACATATTCGAAAAGTACGGCGCGGAAATTGTGGTATACGGACATCTTCATGCGGGAAGCATCCGTAGCGCGCTGAACGGTACGGTGCGCGGCGTCCACTACAAGCTGGTCTCCTGCGATGCCATCGGTTTTCAGCCGGTTAAAATTGTCTGATCGGCCTCGCCTTTGGCTATCCTGATCTTCGAATCCGCCTGTTCATTGGCGGATTTTTTAGTAAACGACAGGCGTATCGCATCCTTTAAATGGGATACGCCTTCCACAGCAATTCCCTCTATGCCCTGCACTTCCGCCAGATTATCCGCCGGTATGATCACAAGGCTCGCGCCTGCGCGCCGCGCGGCTTCCACCTTGGGCTTGATGCCGCCCACCGCCCGCACCCTGCCGCTGACCGTCACCTCGCCCGTCATCGCGATGCCCGGCTTTACCGCCCGTCCTGTGATCGCGGACAATATGGAGATGGCGATGGCCAGTCCGGCAGATGGCCCGTCCACCGGCGCGCCGCCCGGCAGGTTGACATGAATGTCGTAAGACGCCGGGTTAATCCCGAAATTCTTTTTGAGCGCGGTCAGCACGTTCTCCACCGAGCTTTTGGCGGTGCTTTTGCGGCGGTACCGCCTGCTGTCCATCTGGGTTTCCTCTTCCTCCACCAGCCCGGTCACCGTCAGCGAGCCACCGGAGGCAGAGCGCATCGCCACCGTCTCAACCTCGATGATGACGCCTGTCATCGCTCCGTATATGCCGATCCCGTTCACGCATCCGACAGCGGCAGGTCCCAGCCGCAGCGCAGGACGCTTGGTGTATCGACCCATTTCCACCACCCAGGCGATATGCCGCTGCTGCAGCATATTCTCCCCCTGTTCCCGAGCGATGCCTACGGCCAGCTGCACCATGTTAACAGCGTCACGCCCATTCTGTGCGTATTCGCCGACCATCGCCGCGGCTTCGTCGCTTATTGTCATGCCTGTCTTGACTGCGGCGTTCCTGGCAATGCGCACGATTTCCTCCGGATACAGCGGCCGAAAATAGATCTCCATACACCGCGAGCGTATCGCCTGCGTGATTTCCCTTGGGGATTTTGTGGTGGCGCCCACAAGGCGAAAATCCGCTGGCAGCCCGTTGGCAAATATATCGTGCACATGGGCGGGAATGTTCCTGTTTTCCCGGCTGTAATAGGCGCTTTCCAGGAACACCTTCCGGTCTTCCATCACCTTCAGGAGCTTGTTGAGGTGCAGCGGGTGCAGATCGCCGATCTCGTCAAGAAACAGTATGCCGCCGTGGGCGCGG
>JBMNOT010000135.1:0-5681 GCA_050943225.1 Christensenellales bacterium
CGGACGCGGTGTTTGTGGACGCTTTGAAGCTCGCGGAGGAAGCGGGCACCGCCAAAGCCGTCAACATCGTGCTTATCGGCGTGCTGGCGCGGCATATGGACATCGATAAAAACGCCTTCCTCGATGCCATCAGGGCGACTGTCCCGCAGAAGATGCTGGACGTCAACCTCGCTGCGTTTGAGAAGGGCTATAACGTAAAATCCTAAGGCCAAAGGTATGGCCTATCGATGATATTGGAGGCATACTATGTACTGGAATAAAGAGCTCGAATGCATGGACAGGGAGCAGCTGCGCGAGCTTCAGGGCCAAAAGCTCAGGGCAACGGTCAAAAAGGTATACGAAAACGTGCCTTTTTACAGGAAGGCTTTCGACGAGAAGGGCGTACGCCCCGAGGACATCCGGACGGTGGACGACGTGAAGTACCTGCCGTTCACGCTGAAGTCGGACCTGCGCGACAATTACCCGTTCGGGCTGTTTGCGGTACCGCAGAGCGAGATCGTGCGCGTGCACGCATCGTCGGGCACCACCGGCAAAACCACGGTGGTGGGCTACACCGCGCGCGACATCTCCAACTGGGCGGATCTGATGGTGCGCACGTTCACGTTCGCGGGCGCTACCAAGGATTCCGTGATACAGGTGGCTTACGGCTACGGCCTGTTCACCGGGGGCCTTGGCGCGCACTACGGCGCGGAGCGTATCGGCGCGATGACGGTGCCCATCTCCGGCGGCAACACCAAGCGCCAGATCATGCTGATGCAGGATTTCGGCACCACCATACTTGCGTGCACGCCGTCGTACGCGCTGTATCTCGCCGAAACGATGGAGGAGATGAATATAGACCGCTCGTCGCTTAAGCTCAAAGCCGGCGTGTTCGGCGCTGAGCCGTGGACGGAAGCGATGAGGGGCGAGATTGAGCAGCGCCTCGGCATCCTCGCCATCGACATCTACGGCCTGTCGGAAATCATGGGGCCGGGCGTTGCGTCGGAATGCGAATACCAGCAGGGGCTGCACATCGCGGAAGACTTCTTCCTGGCGGAGATCATCGATCCGGAGACGCTGGAGCCGCTGCCGTACGGCGAGAAGGGCGAGCTGGTCATCACGACGATTGACAAGGACGGCATCCCGCTGATCCGCTACCGCACGCGCGACATCACCGCGCTGCATCCGGAAACCTGCAGCTGCGGCCGCACGCTGGCGCGCATGGAAAAAGTGCTGGGCCGCAGCGACGACATGCTCATCATCCGCGGCGTCAACGTATTCCCGTCGCAGATTGAGAGCGTGCTGGTAGAGATTGCGGACGTGCTGCCGCACTATCAGATTGTGGTAGACCGCATGGAAAACATCGATACGCTGGAGGTGCAGGTAGAGGTTTCCGCCGAGCTGTTCTCCGACGAGGTGAAACGCCTTGAAAGCCTGGGGAAAAAGATCAAGCATGAAATACAGTCGGTGCTGGGCATCAGCGTGGATGTGACGCTTGTGGAACCCAAGACCATCCCGCGCAGCGAAGGAAAAGCCAAGCGCGTGATCGATAACCGGAAATATTGATAAGGAGGGACTGTTATGGTCAAGCAGATATCCGTTTTTGTGGAGAACAAAAAAGGTCGGCTGGCTCGCATTACCGACGTGCTGGGAAAAGGCGGCATCGACCTTATCGCGCTGTCCATTGCGGACACCACCAATTTCGGCATCATGCGCTGCATCGTAAACGACCCGGAAAAAACCCTCAAACTGCTCAAGGAGAACGATATAACGGCGAGCACCACCGAAGTGATCGTGGCGGAAGTTGTCGACAAGCCAGGCGGGCTTTCCTATGTGCTGGGCCTTTTGGACAAAGCGGATATCAGCGTGGAATACCTGTATTCGTTTGTGCGGACGCCCAATGAAAACGCGCTGATACTTTTCCGCGTGGAAGACATCGATAGAGCGGTCAAGGCACTGGAAGCTGGCGGCGTCAAACTGCTGGACGAGAAGGACATCTACGATATTTAATGACGCAAACCATCCCTTAGCTGGCTTGCGAGGGAAGAAGGAAGATAATGCTGATAAGACCGACATACGCGAAGGTCAACCTGGGCGCGATAAAACGCAATGTCGCCCGGATTAAGGAGAGCCTGCCTTCCGACACGCAGGTGTGCGCGGTGGACAAAGCCAACGGATACGGCCACGGCAGCGTGATGGTGGCGCAGGCCGCCATAGAGGCGGGCGCCACGTTTGTGGCTGTGGCAATACCCGAGGAAGCCGTGCAGCTTAGAGACGCGGGCATCACGGCGTCGATACTCGTGCTGGGCCCTGCGAGCCTGTCGCAGTGGCGGCTGGCCGCCGAGCTGGACCTTTCCATGGTGGTCGCATCGCAGGAATGCCTTGCCTGCGCGCAGGTGGTGCACCGGGAGATTGGGCGCACGATGCGGCTGCACCTTAAAGTGGATACCGGCATGAACCGCGTGGGCGTGCAGACGCTGGATCAGGCGCGGGCGCTGCTTGAGACCATCGCACAGGAAGATGGGCTGCTGCTGGAAGGGCTGATGACCCATTTTGCGGTGGCGGACGAGGCGGACAAGACGTATACCGAATGGCAGAACGCGCGCTTTCAGGAGTACATCGCGCTGGCGCGCAGCATGGGCTTTTCGCCCATCGTGCACGCGGCCAACAGCGGCGGCGCGCTGGACTGCCCCGGCACGTCGTACGACATGGTGCGCGTGGGCATTGCGATGTACGGCTGTTATCCGTCCGCCGAGGTGAGCCGGGCCGTTAAGCTGGAGCCGGCGCTGTCGCTGCACACGCACATATCGTTTTTAAAAATGGTGAACGCGGGGGATAAATTAAGCTACGGCTGCACGTTCGAGGCGGACAGGCCTTTGCGCATCGCCACCATCCCCATCGGCTACGCGGACGGCTTCAACCGGCTGCTGTCGGGCCGGGGCGAGGTGCTGGTGCGTGGCCAGCGCGCGCGCATCGTCGGGCGGGTGTGCATGGACCAGACGCTGATCGACGTGACGGATATTCCCGGCGTCTGCCTGCATGACGACGTGGTGTGCATCGGGCCCCAGGGGGACTATCGCATCACTGTGGAAGAAGTCGCGGCACACTGCGGCACCATCAACTACGAGATACTGTGCGCGCTGTCGGAGCGCGTGCCGAGATTATATTACGAGGATTGAGCGCGGAATGGACAAAGAGGTAATGGACAAAGAGGATTTAAGGCGTAGCATGCTCAAAGCCCGGCTGATGATAGAGCCTAACGACGTAGCCGAGATGAGCAAAGTCATCACGCAGAAACTTCTCGAACTGGACCGTGTCCGGAATGCGTCCTGCGTGATGGCGTACTGCTCGTATAAAAATGAGCCGGACCTGATGGGGCTGGTGCATGCGCTGCTGGATATGGGCAAAATGGTGGCCCTGCCGTACGTAACAGGCGACGACAGCATGATCGCGGTGGAATACAATTACGAATCGGTGATGAAGAGCAACCTGTTCGGCATCCCGGAGCCGGTGATCTGCAACGAAAGCGAGAAGGTGGAGCCGGACGTGGTGCTGGTGCCCGGCGTGGCGTTTTGCGAAAACCTGAACCGAATCGGCTACGGCTCGGGCTATTTCGACCGCTTCCTCAGGGAATCGGACGCGTTCAAGATAGGCATTTGCTACGACATGCAGGTGGTGCCCAGCATCAAGGCACAGCCTTATGATGTGCGGATGGACATGATCGTCACCGAGCGGCGCATACTGCTGCCGCCGGGAGACTGTAAGCCATGCGCGTGATTGCGGGGGCTTACCGGGGCCGCAAGCTGCTCCCGCCGCCGGGCATGACGGCGCGGCCCACAACCGACCGCGTTAAGGAAGCGATGTTCGGGGCCATACAGTTCGATATTCCCGGCAGCCGCGTGCTGGACGCGTTCGCAGGCAGCGGCGCGCTGGGCATTGAGGCGCTGTCGCGCGGGGCTGCTCAGGTGGATTTCGTCGAGAAAGACCCGGCGTGCCTGCGCGTGCTGGAGGAGAATCTAAAAAAGGTCGGCGCGGCGAACGCGCGCGTATTTCGGGGCGACGTGCTGAGGCTGCTGCCCGGCCTGGGGGAATACGACATCGTGCTGCTGGACCCGCCGTACGAAGCAGGGCTGTACGAGGCGGTATTAAAGGCCCTCGCCGGCGGCGCAATACGAAACGGCGGCCTCGTCGTGCTGGAGTGTCGGAAATCGTTTGATTTATCGGATATGTTCGGGTATAATTTAACAAAGCGGAAAAACTATGGGGATATCTCCGTGGCTTTTCTGAGCTATGGAGAAAGAGCATGATCAAGTGTGTATATCCTGGGAGCTTTGATCCCATTACCTGCGGCCATCTGGACGTGATCGAACGGGCGGCCGCGATGTTTGACGACGTGACAGTGGCCGTGCTGGTCAACAAGAACAAGGTTCCGGCGTTTTCTGTGGAGCAGCGCATGGATTTTATCCGGCGCAGCACGAAACACCTGCCCGGCGTCAAGGTGGATTGGTTTTCCGGTCTGCTGGTGGATTATATGAAAGCGCAGGGCGCGAACGTCATAATACGGGGCCTCAGGGCGACATCGGATTTCGAGTACGAGTTTCAGATGGCGGCAATGAACGCCAAGCTCGCCAAGAACGTGGAAACGATATTCCTGATGACGGATATTTCCCATTCTTTCTTAAGTTCCAGTATGGTCAAGGAGCTGGTCGCGCACGGCGGCAAGATAACCGGGCTTGTGCCTTCGGAGATAGAGCAGGACGTGATCAAGTATTTCAACAGGTGAGGGTATGAAGGTATTTGAATTGATGGACGAGCTCATTGAGGAACTGGAGAGCAGCCCCAAGGCGCTGTTTTCCAACAAGCGGTCGGTGGATTTGGACATCGTGAGCGAGATCATTGCCGACCTGAAAAACGCGCTGCCGTCTGAGCTGGAGGAAGCCACGCAGATACTGCGCGAGAAGGACGAGATACTGGCGGCTGCGCGCGAGGAAGCCGCGGCCATCATCAAGAGCGCGGAGGACGAACTCAATTCCCGCGTCTGCGAGGAAACCGTGGTGCAGGAGGCTGAGGCGCGCGCCAAGCAGCTGCTCGCCCAGGCCGAGAGCAACGCCCGGGAGATCACGGCCGGCGCGAAGGAATATGCCGACGATATACTGGCTGAGCTGGAGAACTATCTGGCCGACTATCTGAAGCTGCTCCGTCAAAATCGCATGGAGCTTTCGGGCAAGAGGAAGAAGGAGACGGACTGAAGCGCTGCCACAGCTTAATGAGCGCCAGTATGACAAGTACCGCAAGCGCAAAAATCACGCCGCTGTAAGCGGCTGTTTTTGTGTCCGGAACAAATGCGAATACAGCCCGCGTCAAAGGGAAAACGTTGAGCAGCAGCACCATGAGGGCGGACGCCAGAGCGCCCTGCAGCGTTTTCACGATGCCAAAGCACCGGAGCAGCAGGCCGGAAGGCGCGCACACAGCCCGCGTTTGCATGTGGATGCCCAGTCCGCCGAAAGCCACGATGCCGGAGACGAGCACCAGCTTGGTCGTCATGTCGGCGGAAAGCGCCGCGACGCGCGCACAGCCCGTTGTCATCTCAACGCCTCCCGCCACAACAGCCTGCGCCGCCGCGTTATTCAGGCCGGCGAGCGAGGTAAGCGGCGAATACAGCCACACCAGCGCGTCCATCACGCCGGTTACGTTTAATAATT